>DASZXM010000495.1:0-5680 GCA_035546415.1 Pseudonocardiaceae bacterium | reverse complement strand
CGAGATTTGGCCCGCGCTGCCGCGCTGGCCCGCGCTGCCGTGCTGGCTCGCGTCGTCGGGTTGGCTCGCGTCGTCGCGATCGGCTCGCGCTCGCGCTGCCGCGATGGTGCGGCCGTCGAGGGGGTCCGCCGGCCGGAGCCTCGCTACCGGCCTCAGCCGGCTTCTGCCTGGCGGTGGGCTGCCTCGACCGTCTGTTCCAGCAGGATCGCGATCGTCATCGGGCCCACGCCGCCCGGCACCGGGGTGATCAGCGACGCCCGCTCCGCCGCTGCCTCGAACTCCACATCTCCGACATTTCCCTCGTTGTACCCGGCGTCCACCACCGCCGCGCCCGGCTTGATCCACTCGCCGCGCACGAACTCCGGTCGGCCGACCGCCGCCACCACGATGTCCGCAGTGCCGACGATCGACGGCAGGTCACGGGTGCGCGAGTGGCAGACCGTGACCGTCGCGTCGCGGGCCAGGAGCAGCATCGACGCCGGTTTGCCGAGGATGGGGCTGCGGCCGATCACGACCGCGTGCGCACCGGAGATCGGCACGTCGTAGTGGTCCAGCAGGCGCACGATGCCCGACGGTGTGCACGACTCGAACCCGCCCAGGTTGAACGCCATCGACGCGAACGCATGCATCGTCACGCCGTCGACGTCCTTCTCCGGGGCGATCGCCTCGAACGCCGCTCGTTCGTCGATCTGTGACGGCACCGGGTGCTGCAGCAGGATGCCGTGCACCGACGGGTCGGCCGACAGCGTGCTGATCGTGTCCACCAGTTCGGCCGTCGTCGTGGTCGCCGGCAGGGCGACGTGCCGGGACGCGATGCCGGCCTTGCGGCTGCGGTTCTGCTTCATCCGGACGTACGTCGCCGACGCCGGGTCGTCGCCCACCAGGACCGTCGCCAGGCACGGGGGCGTGCCCGTGCGGCGGGTGAACTCCTCGGCCCGCTTCGCGGACTGTTCAACGATCGACTTGGCCAGTTCGGTACCGGACATCAACTCGGACACGACGCACCTCCACAGCGACACGACTCGATCTTCGCCCAGGCGCGCGGCAGCCTTCCGTCAGGCCGCTCCCCGGTGGTGATCCACCTGAACGCCAGTCACGGCCCGTGCCCAGGTTAGCCGACTACGCGGGCACGACGAACCCGTCCAACCAGCCTTCCTCGTCGGCCTCGCCGCACACCGGGCACGACTGGCTGACCATCATCCCGGGCATGACCTCACGCATGATCTGGCCGTCCCCCGGCAGCACCACGGGCCGGTGGCGCTGGGTGCCGTCCTCGCCCACCACTTCGTAACTCACAGCCCGGCATCCATGGCACACCGTGCGCGCCGGCGAGGTCGCGTTGTTCACCTCCGCGACGCTACCTCGTGGCCGCCGCGGCTAACGTTCGGCCACATGGTGCGGGAGATCCACGGCGGCTGGGGCTCGGTCACGGTGCTGGTCAACGGCGACCACATCTACCGTTTCGCCCGCACCGCCGCGGTGGCCGCCGCCCAGCGGCGCGAGCTGGCACGGGACCGGCTGCGCGCGTACTGGTGGCTGGTGCCCGTGCACGAGCTGCTGCACGGGCTGGCCACCGACGACGCTGCCACCGTTGCCGAGGCGAGAGCCGAACTGGCGAACCGGCTCAGCGTGGTCGGCCGGGCACGCCGGGTATGAGCTGCCACGGGTGCGGGCCGGCCAACGGCCGGTACTCGATGCCCAGGGCGTCGAGGCGGCGCAGGTGGGTGTCCATCCGACGCAGGAAGTCGGCACGGTCGCGGGATGTTGCCGGCGACCACACCACCTCCGCGAACGCCGCCAGTCTCGGGAACGTCGCGTAGTCGACCCGGCGGGCCGAGTCCAGGTGTTCGGTCCACACCTGGGCCTGCGCGCCCAGCACGTGTTCGGCCGCCGCGCCGGTCAGGCCGGCCGGGACGGGCTCGTAGTCGTACACGTCCGCCAGTGTGTGCACCCAGCCGACCGGGATCGGCTCGTCCGGGTCCGCTGACTGCCGGTGGTCCAGGTAGACGTGCTGTTCCGGGCACATGACCACATCGAACCCGGCGCGTGCCGCGTCGATCCCGGCCTGTTCGCCGCGCCACGACGCGATGACCGTGCCCGCCGGCACCGGGCCGACGCTGGCGATCTCGTCCCAGCCCAGTGCCTGCCGGCCGCGTGCCGCCAGGTGCTCGGCGATCTGCCGGACCCACCACGCGTGCACGTCGGCCGGCGAGCCGAGGCCCAACTCGTCGGCGTGCTCGGCCCACTGGGTCAGCGGCACCTCGTCGCCCCCGATCCCGATCACCGGTGACGGGAAGACGTCCACCACGTGGTCGAACACCGTGCGCATGAAGTCTACTGTGGACTCGTCGGCGTTGAGGACGTTGTCGCAGATGCCCCACGACGTCCACACCGGCAGCTGCTCGCGGGTGTTGCCCAGGGCCGGGTAGGCCGCGATCGCCGCCTGCGTGTGACCGGGGATGTCGATCTCCGGCACGACCGTGATCGCCCGGTCGGCCGCGTAGGCGACGATCTCCCGCAGGTCGGCCGTTGTGTAGTAGCCGCCGTGCGGCCGCCCGTCCGTCCGGCCGACGGGCGGCACGCCGACCGTCGACTCCGTCCGCCACGCGCCGACCGTCGTCAGTTTCGGGTACGCCGGCACCTCGACGCGCCAGCCCTGGTCGTCGGTGAGGTGCAGGTGCAGCACGTTGAGCCGATGCGTGGCCAGGTGGTCGATGAACCGGAACACGCCCGCCTTGGGCATGAAGTGCCGGGCCACGTCCAGCAGGCAGCCGCGCCACCGGAACCGGGGGTGGTCGGCGACCACGCCGCATGGCAGCGACCCGCCGGTGAAGCCGACGCGGTAGGCGTCCAGCAGTTGCCGCAGCGTCTGGGCGGCGTAGTGCGCGCCGCTCGCGTCCGCCGTCAGCGCCAGCACACCGGTCGGCGTGATCTCCAGCCGGTAGCCCTCGGCGTGCGGCACGACCGCCGGGTCCAGCCGAAACCGGATCGGACCGTCGTCGGCCACCCGCAGGCCGAGCACACCGGCCAGCCACAGTCCGGCGCGCGCCGTCCCGTCGTCGACGCCGATCACGGTCGACAGGTTGACGGTGAACGAACCCTCGGCCGGGCTGGCCGACACCGGTCTGGGCAGCAGATCGTCGAACGCGGTCATCGGAACAACACCATGGCGACCTCCGGAACGGACAACGAGTCGACCCCTGGGGACAGCATGCCGGTGACGGGGTCGCGGGGCAGCCACGTCACCGTGCCGGACCGCTGGTTGGCCACGTACAACGCCAGGCCGGACGGGTCGAGCGTCGCGTGCCGGGGCCAGTCGCCACCGGTGGGGACCGTGTCGAGCAGGCGCAGCGACTCCCCGTCGACGGCGAGCGTCGCGATGCTGTCGTCACCCCGGTTCGTCACGTACACGAACCGGCCGTCGGGTGACACGACGACCTCGCCCGGGTAGTTCTCGCCCGCCGACGTCACGGTCGGCACGACCTGCCGGGCGCTGAGCACGCCGTCGGCCCAGCCGAACACGATCACCTGCGACACGTACTCGCACACGGCGTAGGCGAGGTGACCGGACGGGTGGAAGACGAGATGCCGAGGCCCGCCGGTGGCCGTGACCCGGCCGTGCTCGCGGAGCGTGCCGTCCGCCAGCGTGTGGACGCGGATCGTGTCGCCGCCGATGTCGACGGTGAGCACCCAGCGACCTGTCGGGTCGATGACGACCTGGTGCGCGTGCGAGCCGTCCGGGAACGTCACCAGGTCGGTCAGGTCGAGGTCGGCGTTCAGGACCGCGACGCTGCCGGACCCGTAGTTCGCGACGAGCACGTGCCCGTCGTGCACGGCCAGGTGCGTGGGATCGTCGCCGCCGGTGGACGCCGTGCCCAGCACGGCGAGGGTTGCCGCGTCCAGCACGGTGACCGTGCCGGCGGGGTGCTCGTTGACCGCGTACAGCCGGCCCGCCGACAGCGCCAGCCACGACGCGTTCGGCACGGCGACCGGCGTGGCGGTCCCGCCGTCGACGACGGCGAGACCGGCCGGCCCGTAGGCGCCCACGAACGCCCGCATCACAGCACCAGGCTGAACAGCCCGGAGAACACGAACCCGCTCACCGACAGCACCGTCTCCAGCACCGTCCAACTGGCCAGCGTCTCCCGCACCGGGATGCCGAATGCCCTCGACACCATCCAGAAACCGCCGTCGTTGACGTGCGACGCGATGATCGAACCGGCGGAGATGGCCACCGCGATCAGCGCCAGGTGCACCTGCGTGTAGTGGGCGTTCTCCACCAGCGGCGCGACGATGCCGGCGGTCAGTGTGATCGCCACCGTCGCCGAACCCTGCGCCAGCCGGAGCGCGCAGCTGATCAGGTAGGCGAGCACGATGACCGGCAGGCCGCCCGACGACATCGACGTGGCCAGCACCGTGCCGATGCCGGTCGCGGACAGCACGGCGCCGAAGAAGCCGCCCGCGCCCACGACGAGCAGGATCATGCCGACCGGCCGCAGCGCCTTCGCGGACAGTTCCGCCGCCTCGTTCTTGCTCATGCCACGGCGGAAACCCAGCAGCCAGAACGCGAGCAGCGCCGCGACCGCGAGGGCGACACCGGGCGTGCCGATGAACGTGGCGATCCCGTTGGCCGTGGAACCCTTGGGCAGGAACAGGCTGCCGAACGTGCCGCACAGGATCAGCACCAGCGGCAACCCGATGATGAACGCGACGAGGCCCATCGACGGCGTGTCACGGGCCTCCTCGCTGTCATCGACGTTCTCGTCCTCGGCCACCGCCAGCAGTTCCGGTGGCACCGGCAGGTTGATCCGCTTGCCGATCCACAGCGAGTACGCCAGGCCGCCCACCAGCCACGCCGGCACACCGCACAGCAGGCCGATCAGGATCAGGAAACCCAGGTTGACGTGCAGCAGACCGGCCGCCACCACGGGCCCGGGGTGTGGCGGCAGGAACGCGTGCACGATCGACAGGCCGGCCAGCAGCGGCATCGAGAACAGCACGATTGACTTGCCGGTCCGCTTCGTCACCACGTACACCAGCGGCGCGAACACGAAGATGCCGACGTCGAAGAACACCGGGATGCCGAAGATCAGACCGGACAGGCCCATCGCCAGCGGCGCGCGTTTCTCACCGAACAGCCGCAGCAGCCGACTGGTGAGCACCTCGGCGCCGCCGGACGATTCGAGGATGCCGCCGATCAGCGTGCCCAGGCCGATGATCAGCGCGATGTGTCCGAGGATGCCGCCGAAACCGGTCTCCAGCAGGCTCGTCGAACTCTTCTGGGCCGTGCCGACGATCTTCGACACGGGCAGGCCGGCCGCCAGCGCGACCACCAGGCCGGCGACCAGTAGCGCGATGAACGGTTCCGTCTTCACGCGGATGATCAGGAACAGCAGCAGCGCGATGCCGACGACGGCCAGGAGCAGCAGGCCGGGCGTCGTGTGCTGGAGCCAGTGCACGGGGCATCCTCCTGATGACAGGGGGCAGGGGGGCAGGGGGCAGGGCAGGGACGGGTGGCAGGGGATCAGCGCCGGGTGGATCTGAGCGAGTGACCGGGCAGCGCCCCGGTCGGGCGGTCGTCGTGCAGCACCGGCACGCCGTTGACCAGCACGGTGTGGATGCCGGTGGCCGGTTGTCTCGGCTCGTCGAACGTGGCCGTGTCGGCGACGGTGGCCGGGTC
>DASZXM010000494.1:0-2058 GCA_035546415.1 Pseudonocardiaceae bacterium | reverse complement strand
ACAGCTTCACCGAGCACTCCTGTTCGTCGAGAGCGAACGAGCTGGCGGCGGGGTGTGTGCCTCGGGCATCCTGGAGTGGATCTTGCCGTGTCGCATCACCGGACGGCCGTGCTGTGCTGCCCGGCGGCCGTGTCGCACCCGCACCACAGAGCGCTCCGGGCTTGGCGGCTCACTCGGCCATGTCCCGCGGCCAGGCTGAGCGGGGCTGCCAGGCTGAGCCATGCCGCAGCGCCGAACCACGCGGCAGTGCCCAGCAACGTCGCAGCGCCCAGCAACGCCGCCCAGCCGCGCGCCACAGTGCCGAGCAACGCCGGCCGGCCGCCGGCAGCGCCAATCCACGCCGCCCGGCCATGCGCCGCAGTGCCCAGCAACGCCGGCGGGCCGCCGGCAACGCCGAGCAACTCCGCCAGGCCGCACGCCGCAGCACCCAGCCTCGCCGCCAAACCGCACGCCGCAGCGATCCCGTGAGCAGCTGGGCGACGCCGCATCGGTGACCCAGGCCGCGTCTGCGAGCCGGCTCGCTCCGCCACGCGCGGCCGGGCTCGGCCAGGTCAAGCCGCCCAGCCGTGCCTGGCCGGCGGCCGGGGTTGCGGCAGTTCGGGCAGCATGGTGCGCGACTGAGCCGCCGTGCGGCCCCGTCATGTCGTCCTCGGCAGCCGCGTTGTCGCCTGTCGTCACCCGGCTGCCCGCCCGACCATCAGCGGCGAGCCGGTGGCCCGGGCGGCGAGGGCGTCGAACATCTCCGGTGCCGTCGTCTCCTGGCCGAGTCGGACGAACTTGTTGTGGCCGTGGTAGTCGCTGGACCCGGTCACGGGCAGGTTCAGTTCGGCCGCGATGCCGCGTAGTCGCCGGCGGACCGGCTCGTCGTGGTCGGGGTGATCCACCTCGATGCCGGACAGGCCGGCTTCGGCCATGTCGACGATCACCTCCGGCGTCACCGTCCGGCCGCGGGTCGCGCCGAACGCGTGTGCCAGGACCGTCACGCCGCCTGCGTCCGAGATCATCCGGATCGCGTCGAACACCGGGGTGTCCGCTTTGGGCAGGTAGTAGCGACCGCTGTTGTTCAGGTAGCGGGCGAACGCCTCGCTCACGCTGCTGACCAGGCCGGCTCGTTCCAGCGCCATCGCCAGGTGCGGCCGGCCGGCCGACGAGCCGGGTGGCAGGCGGGCCATGAGGTCGTCCGGGTCGACGGGCAGGCCGTCCTCGTGCATGCGGATCGCCATCCGGCGGACCCGCTCCCGCCGCTCACCGCGCAGCCGCCGCTGTTCGGTGATGATCGTCGGCGAGTCCGGGTCGAACAGGTACGCGAGCATGTGGACCGTGCACGTACGGCCGCGGCCGTCCGGTGACGTGCAGGACAGCTCCGCGCCGCGGACCAGTGTCAACCCGGCCGGCAGCGCCTCCGCCGCCTCCGCCCAGCCCGCCGTCGTGTCGTGGTCGGTGAGGGCGACGACGGACAGCCCGGCTCCGGCCGCGGCGGCGACCAGTTCGGCCGGGGTGTCCGTGCCGTCCGACATGCGGGAATGGGTGTGGAGGTCGATGCGCACGCAGGACATTCTGCAACGACGCGACCTGAGCAAACGCGACGGCGTGCGCGATCAGGGCTGGCCGAAGCCGTAATGCCGCTCGACCGTGAAGTGCGCGACCAGTCGCTTCTCGGCCACCATGGCCGTGCGGAACTCGTCCCAGTCCGGGTGTTCGCCCGCGATCGTCCGGTACAGGTCGACCAGTTCGTCGACGGTCGCGTCGTGCGGGCCGGCCGCCACCGCCGTGAGCCGGACGGTGCCCTCGACGACGACGTACGCGCTCCAGTCGCCGCGAGTGATGTACAGGCTGGCCCTCGGGTCACGGCGCAGGTTGCGGGTCTTGGCGCGGTCGTCGGTGAGCGAGATGCGCACGACGCCTGCGGTCTCGTCGTAGGCGTAGCCGATGTTGGACAACTGCGGGCGGCCGTCCCGCTTGAGGGTCACGAGCGCGGCGTGACCGGTCTTGGTGAGCAGGGAGATCATGCGGTCACGGTAGCCGCGTCGTTCGTCAGGGGACGAGCTTCTTGCCCCG
>DASZXM010000493.1:0-6547 GCA_035546415.1 Pseudonocardiaceae bacterium | reverse complement strand
ACCGCCGGGCGGCCGGCGATGAGCTTGTCGATGCCGTCCGCGAGCGCCGCGTCGGCGTCCCGGACCAGCGTGAGCAACTGCTGCCTGGCCTGCCGCACCTGCTGGGGCAGCGGTGTGGTCACTGGCTGTCCCGCAGCTGGTAGACGATCACCACGGGCGCCCGCACCACGCGGCCGTTGTCGCTGAACCCGACCACCTCGGTCGCCGCGATCAGCCCGGCCAGCGCCGGGTCGTCGGTGGGCTGGGTGCCGGCGGCCTCGTGCAGCGCCGGGTCGAACGGCCTGCCGTCCGGCCGGACGGCAGCCACGCCGACGCCCGCCAGGCCGCGCTCGATGCGTTCGGCGACGCCGTCGCTTCTGGCCCGGTCCAGCGCGTACAGGCACAGCTGCACGAGAGCCCTGCGGTCGGCAAGCGTTTGCGCCAGCAGTTCGTAGGGGTCCGGCGGTTCGGCCGGGCCGGCCTGCTGCTGGGGGATGTGCGCAGCGGACGTCACGCCGGGGTTCGACGGCGTGTCGTACGGTTCGGTTCCTGCCATCTCACGTGTCCTTGAGCTGCTGCCAGGTCAGGAAGTACGCGCGGTGCACCACGTGCGCCACGCGGCTCTGCGCCGGTGTCGCGCCGAACGACGCGAACGACCGCCACCAGCCGGCCCGTTCCAGCGCGTACGCCGCGAGGTCCCGCACGGGTCTGCCGGGCAGACCCAACTGTTCGCCGACGTCGGCGTTGCTGCCCACCCGCAGCACCTCCTCGGCCAGGTCGTCGGGCATGTCGACGGCACCGGACGTGATCAGCGTCAGCGCCTCCAACAGGCGCAGGTGGTGCGCCTCGGGCCGGGACAGCAGCACCTCGATCGCGTCGTGCACCCGCTGCCGCTCGCCCGGGTCGCCGGACGCGTGCGCCAGCGCCGCGATCGACGCCAGCGCGGCGGCCGCCTTGATGCCGTCGGCCCGCGCCCGGAACACGGCGTCCAGCCGGCCGCGGACCTGGGCCAGACCGGAGCTGGCCAGCAGTTCGCGCCGCAGGTCGCCCGCTGTCAACCCGGGCTCGGCGCGCAGCGCGTCCACCGCCCGCTGGATGCCGTAGAGATCCAGCGTCTCCAGCAGCCGCACCCGGGTCGCGGTGGGCACCGGCGCCTCCCACGTGGTGAACAGGTCGGCCGAGATCGACATCGTGGCCCACGTGTCCGCGTCCAACCCGGCCAGCGCGCGCAGCACGTCGGCGTCGGCGGACGTGAACGCGCCCGTCTCGGCCGACTCGGCGAGCAGCCCGATCACCGGCAGCACCCCGGCGACCATCGGCTTCAGCGTCGCCGCCTGCCGTTCGGCCAGCAGTTCGGCCGCCCGCCAGACGTCACCGTCGGCGCCGGCCACCGACTCCGGCGCGATGGTGTCCACCTTGTTCAGCACCGCGATCACGTTCACCGGCCCGGCCTCGCGGCTCGCCGTCGCGGCGGCGAACGCGGCCAGTGCCTGCTGGTCGTCCGCGCGGACCGACTGCGTGATCACGTACAGCACGGCCTCGGCGCCCGCGACGGCGTTCGTGGACACCGGATCCAGCACGGCCGTGCCGTCGGTGTCGTCGACCGGCGCCCGGACCCCGGACAGCAGCAGCTCGGTCCTGGCCACCGACTCGGTGTGCAGCGACCCCAGCCCCGGGGTGTCGATCACCGTGAGGTCGCGCAGCACGTCGTTGGTCAGGTACGCCTCCAGGTGCGACACCTTCGCCGGCTCGGTCAGCGCGCCGCCGAGGTCGGCGGGGATCGCACCGCGCTCGTCGAACGGCAGCATGTGCTTCGTGCCGTCCGTCATGATCACCTCGACGCGGTCCACCGTGCCGTAGGAGAACCGGGTCACCAGGCGGGTGCACTCGCCGATGTCGGTCGGCGCGACCCGCCTGCCGATCAGCGCGTTGACCAGCGTGGACTTGCCGGACTTGATCCGCCCGGCCACCGCCACCTGCAACGGTGCGCCCAACCGTCTGAGCACTTCGGTGAACCCGGCCGCGGTGCGCGGCGACACCTGCGGGCGCAACCGCACGCACAGGTTGGCCACCGCGGCGGAGAGCGGTCCCGCCAGGCGTTGCTGCTCGCTCGCCGTGGTCACCGGCGTACCCCTCCGTCTTCCGTCCCACCAATCTGGAATCGTGCCACGACCGGGCCCGCCACGAACGGCTGTCAGTCCGCCGGGGTACCCGACGTGCTACCTGAGTCGGACGCCGGGCAGGTCAGCGGCTGCATACCCTGGTCGGGTGCGGAGACTGAGCCTGTGGTTGCGCCGGCACCCGGTGGTGGGCGACTCGGTGATCACGCTCGTGCTCGCGCTGCTCACCGTCCCCGAGTCGACGGAGCCCTTCGCCCGGCATCACCCGCTGGCCTACTGGCTGGTCGGCGTGCTCATGGTCCTGCCCGTCGCGGTGCGCAGGCGCGCGCCGGTCGCCACGGCGTACGTGATCATGTTCGGCGCCGTCGTCCAGCTGCTCACCCACGGCAGCTGGACCAGCCCCGGGTCGATGCCGATCCGCACCAGCGACATCTCCCTGGCCATCGCGCTCTACACGCTGGTCGTCTACACCGACCGGCGCCGCAAGCTCGTCTACTGCGGGCTGCTGGTCATCGGCATGGCCGTCTACCTCGCCTGGCGGGCCGACAACCGGCAGGCCGCGGTCGTCGCCGGCATCGTGGCGCTGGCGATCTTCGGGTTCGCCTGGGCGCTGGGCGAGTTCCTCGGCGCCCGCCGCGCCTACCACGCCGAGGTCGAGGCCAGGGTGCGGCTGCTGGAGACCGAACGCGACCAGCAGGCCACCATCGCCGTGGCGGCCGAGCGCACCCGCATCGCCCGCGAGCTGCACGACGTCGTCGCGCACACGGTGAGCGTCATGGTGGTGCAGGCCGACGGCGCCGGTTACGCCATCCGCAGCGACCCCGACCTGGCCGAGTCGGCCGTGCGCACGATCTCGGAGACCGGCCGGGAGGCGCTGATGGAGCTGCGCAGGCTGCTGGACGTGCTGCGCAGCGACACCGACGAGCGGGACGACCGCACCCCGCAGCCGGACGTGGGCGTGCTGCCCGACCTGGTGGACAAGGTGACCGCCGTGGGCCTGCCGGTCGAACTGACCGTCCGCGGCCCGATGGCCGACCTGCCGGCAGCGGTCGGCCTGGGCATCTACCGGATCGTCCAGGAGGCGCTGACCAACTCGATCAAGCACGCCGGCGCCGGCGCGCTGGCGACGGTGCGGGTGGAGCGGGTCGGCGGGCTGGTCGAGGTCGAGGTCGCCGACGACGGTGGCGGTCGGGCCGTCGACGCACCCCGGCCGCGCGCCGAGCTGGTGTCGGTGTCCGGCGGGAACGGTCTGATCGGCATGCGGGAGCGGGCCACGGTGCTGGGCGGCACGCTCACCGCGGGCCGGGCCGAGGGCGGCGGCTGGCGGGTGCGCGCCACGTTCCCGGTCCACGCGTCCCGCGACACGGAAACGGTGTAGCTGGCTACTCTGTGCCGGTGGGGATCCGAGTGCTGCTCGTGGACGACCAGGAACTGATGCGGATGGGGTTCCGCATGGTGCTCGGCGCCCAGCCGGACATCGACGTCGTCGGCGAGGCGGGGGACGGGCAGCAGGCCGTCACGCTGGCCGGTGAGCTGCGGCCGGACGTTGTGCTGATGGACGTGCGGATGCCGGTGCTGGACGGCGTCGAGGCCACCCGGCTGATCGCCGGACCGGGCCTGGCCAAGGTGCTCGTGATGACCACGTTCGACCTGGACGAGTACGCGCTGTCCGCGCTGCGCAACGGGGCGAGCGGATTCCTGTTGAAGGACACCCAGCCCGCCGAACTCGTCTCGTCACTGCGTGCCGTGGCCAGCGGGGACGCCGTGGTGTCGCCGAGCGTGACCCGCAGGCTGCTGGACCGGTTCCTCGGCACGGCGGGCGGCGAGTTGCGCGACGCCGGTGTGCTCGACGCGCTCACCGACCGGGAGCGCGAGGTCCTGGTGCTGATCGCGAAGGGCCTGTCGAACACCGAGATCGCCGGCAAGCTGTTCCTGTCCGAGGCGACCGTGAAGACCCACGTCGGCCGTATCCTGTCCAAACTCGACCTGCGCGACCGGGTGCAGGCCGTGGTGTTGGCGTACGAGACCGGCCTCGTCCGGCCGGGCGACGCCTGACCCCTCGGCGGGCGGCCGTCCGGGGCTCAGGGCACGATCAGGGATTGCTCAGGGTCCTCACCGATTCCTCCGACCCTGGGATGAGAGAGCCTCAGACCTCAGTCGGGCACAGGTGGGCACCCGAGGGGGACGCGCACGCAGTCGCATGACCGGCACGCTGACAGCGCACAACGGGGGAAGAGATCGGGGCATCCCTCGGCATCGATCGCCACAGACGTCACCGAGGAGTTGGCATGATTGAGGCGGAAGGCCTTACCAAGCGGTACGGCCGCACGCTCGCGGTGGACAACCTGTCGTTCTCCGTCCGGCCCGGCCGGGTGACCGGCTTCCTGGGCCCCAACGGGGCCGGCAAGTCCACCACGATGCGGATGATCCTGGGCCTGGACACGCCCGACGGCGGGCGTGTCACGGTCGACGGCCGGCCGTACCGCGGCCTGCACCAGCCGCTGCGCGTCGTCGGCGCGCTGCTGGACGCGAAGTGGGTGCACCCCAACCGGTCCGCCCGGGCGCACCTGCGGTGGTTGGCCAGGTCCAACCGGCTGCCCGAGTCGCGGGTGGACGAGGTGCTGGACATGGTCGGCCTGTCCGGCGTCGCCAGCAGGCGGGCCGGCGGTTTCTCGCTGGGCATGTCCCAGCGGCTGGGCATCGCGGGGGCGCTGCTGGGCGACCCCCGGGTGCTGCTGTTCGACGAGCCGGTCAACGGCCTGGACCCGGAGGGCATTCTCTGGATCCGCAAGTTCATGCAGGAACTGGCCGCCCAGGGTCGCACCGTGTTCGTGTCCTCGCACCTCCTGTCGGAGATGTCGCTGACCGCACAGGACCTCGTGGTGATCGGCCGCGGCAGGCTGATCGCCCAGTGCAGCACCGCGGACTTCATCCAGCAGGCGGGCGAGTCGGCGGTGAAGGTGCGCAGCCCGCACCTGGACACGCTGCGCCTCGCCTTGCTGGACAAGGGTTTCGAGCCCACCGTCAGCGACGGCGAGCTGACCGTCGGGGGCATCAGCACCGACCAGGTCGGCGACATCGCCGCCGCCAACGGCGTCGTGCTGCACGAACTGAGCCCGCAGACCGGCTCGCTGGAGCAGGCGTTCATGCGCATGACCGGCGACTCCGTCGAATACTCCTCCGCCGTCGCGGCCGTCGCCGACAACCTGACCACCGCTGGGAAGTGAACACAGTGACTCTCATCGCCACCGAACGCATCAAGCTGTTCACCACCCGGTCGCCGTGGTGGTCCATGCTGCTGGCCGTCGTGCTGACCATCGGCTTCGCGGCGCTGATCGCCGCGAACGTGCCGCACGGTGAGCCGTTCGGCATCCAGGACGCCGAGGGCGGCTACCAGTTCGGCCTCGTCGTCATGATGGTGATGTGCGCGCTGGCCGTCACCACCGAGTACCGCTTCAACACGATCAAGACGTCGTTCCAGGCGGTGCCCAACCGCACCGCGCTGCTGCTGGCCAAGACCGGCGTGGTCGCCGTGCTGGCCGCGGTGATCGGCGAGGTGTCCGCGTTCGCGTCCTGGGCGCTGGCCAAGGCGATCCACCCGGCGACGACACTGGCACTGTCCGGTGAGGCCGCGTGGCGCAACATCGCCGGCATGGGCCTGGTCTACTTCGTCACGGCCGTCATCGCGGTGGCCGTGGGCATCCTGGTCCGCCAGACCGCCGGTGCCGTCGCGATCCTGCTCGTCTACGCGCTGCTGGTGGAGAACCTGGTCCGGCTGATCCCCAAGATCGGCGACAAGATCCACAACTGGATGCCGTTCACGGTGGCCGACCACTTCCTCACCGGCGGCGGCGTCGGCCTGGCCCGCGGCGGCGGGCCGGGTGTCTCGCTCACCCCGTGGGCCTCGCTGCTGTACTTCGCCGGCATCGGGGCGGTCCTCCTGATAATCGCTCTGGTCACGGCCAACCGGAGGGATGCCTGACACGTCTGTAAGGACGGACCGGTCGGGACGGGCAACGGGGTGCACACCCCGACCGGTACTTGGGGGCCCTGTGGGAGCGGGGAAAGCGGGGACCCGTGGGGGGCGGGGAGATATCGGGGGAGCGTGGGTCCGGGCCAGCATCGGGGGTTGGCCCGGACCCACGGTCGTCTTCCGGGGGTGCGATCACGTCCGCTCCGGAGGACCATGGGACGCATGATCGAGGCGACGGGGCTCACGAAAACGTATGGCCGGACGCTCGCCGTGGACGACTTGTCGTTTACCGTCCAACCGGGCCGGGTGACGGGATTTCTGGGACCCAACGGTGCGGGTAAGTCGACGACGATGCGGATGATTCTCGGCTTGGACGCACCGGATCGCGGACAGGTGTTGGTGGAGGGCCGGCCGTATCGCTCATTGCATCATCCGTTGCGCGTGGTGGGCGCGTTGTTGGATGCGAAGTGGGTCC
>DASZXM010000492.1:0-3950 GCA_035546415.1 Pseudonocardiaceae bacterium | reverse complement strand
GACCCGACGTGGCCTGCGCAGGCGGAGCGGTTGATGGCCCGACTGCGGTACGCGGCGGGGGATCGGGCGCTGCGTGTGGACCACATCGGGTCGACGTCCGTCCCGGGCATCGCCGCGAAGGACGTGATCGACATCCAGGTGACGGTCTCCGACATGGCTGTCGCCGACGAACTGGCCGCGACACTGGCCGAGGCGGGCTTCCCGTCGGCACCCGACTTCACGCAGGACACGCCGCACCCGCCGGACCTGGATCCGGAGCACTGGCGCAAGCGGATGGCGGTGAACGGCGACCCGAAGCGCTGGGCCAACGTCCACCTGCGCGCGGACGGCTCGCCGGGCATGCGGGCCGCGCTGCTGTTCCGCGACTGGCTGCGCGCCCGGCCGGAGTGGGTCGCCGACTACCAGGCGATGAAGGAGCGCACGGCCGCCGAGTACGCCGGGCACGGCATCGCGGACTATGCGCTGGCCAAGGAACCGTGGTTCGAGCGGGCGTTCACCGAGATGGAACGGTGGGCCGACCGCACCGGCTGGCGCCCCTGAGACCCCCGACAAGAGGCCCGGTGGGGACTTACAGCGGCGGCCAGGGGGTCGTGATGCGCTGGTACGACAGCCAGTGCTGGATGTCGTGGTAGCAGCCGCTCAGCTCCTCCAGCGTGCGGTGGATCGTGCGCAGCGCCATGTCCGCGTCGTCCGGGCGCAACACCCGGCCGGACACGGCGGCGGCGAACTCCTCCGCGCCGACGATCCGGGCCGTCGTGCCACCCGGCACCGAGAGTCCCAACAGCAGGTCGGTGGTTCGCCAGGTGCGCGTGTCGCGCTGCACCCGGACCGCCGTGAGTGTCGCCGGGCCGCTGCGGGCGTGCCGCGATCGGGGCCGTCGGTGGGTGAGTTTCAGCCCGCAACCGGGGATCAGCCAGGTGACCTCGCTGTCCACGAACGGATCTTCGGGTGTGGAACACTCCAGCCGTAGCCCCCACGACTCGACCTGGCAGAAGGCCAGTCGCACGCTGCTACCGGACGAGTAGCTGCGCTCTGCGGTGAACGTGTCGACAATGTCCACCAACTGGGGCGTTATGGCGGTTCCCACGGGCCGAGGGTAGCGGTGAGTGTGCGTCTCGTGACTGCCGGGGCCGATTCGTTATATGACGATTTCCTTACGGCTTTATCTCGATTTTACATCAACCGGTAGCTCACACTCGTATCGGTCGACGTCGCCACGTTACGGGAATGCCGAGGTCGGCCAGCCAGGCCGTCACGTCGTGACCGTGGGCCGCGATGCCGTCGACCACCGCGTTCGACGTCTCGATGGCCTGCTGCGCCGTCCGCGTGTCGATGAAGCCCTCCGCCAGTGCGCCGAGCAGTTCGTCGGTGTCCAGCACCTCAAGGCCGCGGCCGGTGCGCACCACGACGTCCAGGTACAGGTCGACCATTTGCCACGACTGCTCGCCCGGCCGGACCAGCGCGACGTCGACGTAGAAGTCCTGGTCCCGCTCGTGGCCGGGGTGGAAGTACCAGTCGGTGACCTGGATGTTCAGCGACGGCAGCAGCCACGACTCGCGGTAGCACATCGACCGGTGACCGGGCACCTCGCGGGCCATGTAGAGACCGAACGGCTCGATCCGGTACTCGTCGACCCGCCGCACGAACCCCTTGGGGTCGACGTTGGTCATGGCCGTCACGTCGAACGTCTCGATCTTCGGCGGGTGGACGTGCGTCACATCGGCCGAGTCGCCCCGGCGGGCCGCCGGGAGCAGGTGCGAGCTGGCGGTCATGGCGCCATCCTGCCCGCGCCCGCCGAAAACGGCAGGTAGCTGGATCGACGGTCACTCATGTGGGTGGTCATCGGTACGCGGAGCGGCGAACTTTATGCCTTGGGCGGACAGACGGCCGTTACCTCGAAGTTGTCGGCGTGTCGGCCTACCCTCGTTGCCGTGGCCTTCGCGACCGAATACCCCGTCACCGCGCATTCCGAGTTCCGACCCATCGGCGAGATCCCCCGTGCCGACGGGCGTTTTCGCATGGTCTCGGAGTACCAGCCGGCCGGTGACCAGCCGCAGGCCATCGCCGAGCTGGAGCGCCGGATCACGGCCGGTGAGAAGGACGTCGTGCTGCTGGGTGCCACCGGTACCGGCAAGTCGGCCACCACGGCCTGGCTGATCGAGAAGGTGCAGCGGCCGACGCTGGTGATGGTGCCGAACAAGACGCTGGCCGCCCAGTTCGCCAACGAGCTGCGCGAGTTCTTCCCGCACAACGCGGTCGAGTACTTCGTCAGCTACTACGACTACTACCAGCCTGAGGCGTACGTCCCGCAGACCGACACGTACATCGAGAAGGACTCGTCGATCAACGAGGACGTCGAGCGCCTGCGCCACTCGGCCACCATGAGCCTGCTGTCTCGGCGCGACGTCATCGTGGTGTCGACGGTCTCCTGCATCTACGGCCTGGGCACGCCGCAGTCGTACCTGGACCGGTCGATCGCGGTCAAGATCGGTGACGAGATCGACCGCGACATGCTCCTGCGCGCGCTGGTCGACGTGCAGTACACGCGCAACGACCTGGCGTTCTCCCGCGGCACGTTCCGGGTGCGCGGCGACACGATCGAGGTCATCCCGGCCTACGAGGAACTGGCCGTCCGCATCGAGATGTTCGGTGACGAGATCGACAAGCTCTACTACCTGCACCCGCTGACCGGCGAGATCGTCCGCGAGGTCGAGGAGCTGCGCATCTTCCCGGCCACGCACTACGTCGCCGGTCCTGGCCGGATGGAGAAGGCGATCTCGGCGATCGAGTCGGAGCTGGAGGAGCGGCTGGCCACGCTGGAGCGGCAGGGCAAGCTGCTGGAGGCGCAGCGGCTGCGCATGCGCACCTCGTACGACATCGAGATGATGCGCCAGGTGGGCTTCTGCTCGGGCATCGAGAACTACTCGCGGCACATCGACGGCCGGGACGCGGGCTCGGCGCCCGCCACGCTGATCGACTACTTCCCCGAGGACTTCCTGCTGGTCATCGACGAGTCGCACAACACGGTGCCGCAGATCGGCGGCATGTACGAGGGTGACGCGTCCCGCAAGCGCACCCTGGTCGAACACGGTTTCCGGCTACCCAGCGCGCTGGACAACCGGCCGCTGACCTGGGAGGAGTTCAGCGACCGGATCGGCCAGACGATGTACCTGTCGGCCACGCCCGGCCCGTACGAGATGGGCCAGACCGGCGGTGAGTTCGTCGAGCAGGTCATCCGGCCGACCGGGCTGGTCGACCCGCAGGTGATCGTGAAGCCCACCGAGGGCCAGATCGACGACCTGGTGCACGAGATCCGCGAGCGCGCCGAGCGGGACGAGCGGGTGCTCGTCACGACGCTGACCAAGAAGATGGCCGAGGACCTCACCGACTACCTGCTGGAGCTGGGCATCCGGGTGCGGTACCTGCACTCGGAGGTGGACACGCTGCGCCGCGTGGAGCTGCTGCGCCAGCTGCGGTTGGGCGACTACGACGTGCTGGTCGGCATCAACCTGCTGCGTGAGGGCCTCGACCTGCCCGAGGTGTCGCTGGTGTCCATTCTGGATGCCGACAAGGAGGGCTTCCTGCGCAGCGGCACGTCGCTGATCCAGACGATCGGCCGCGCCGCCCGTAACGTGTCCGGCCAGGTGCACATGTACGCCGACCGCATCACCGACTCGATGCAGCGGGCCATCGACGAGACGGACCGCAGGCGGGCCAAGCAGATCGCGTACAACGAGGCGAACGGCATCGACCCGCAGCCGCTGCGCAAGAAGATCGCCGACATCACCGAGATGCTCGCCCGCGAGGACGAGAACACCCAGGCGCTGCTCGAGACCTGGGCCGGCACCGAGGCCAAGGGCCGCGCCGGCGGTGTCCGCAAGAAGTCGCCGACGCCGGTGCTGGGCGACGCCGCTGCGCAGGCGCGCGAGCACGGCCTCGTCGGGCTGCCC
>DASZXM010000491.1:0-6232 GCA_035546415.1 Pseudonocardiaceae bacterium | reverse complement strand
TTGCCCAGCGGCGCCGTCCACCTGGAGTCGCCGACGACCGTGCCGGACCGGCGGGTCCAGGCGACGGCGGCGTTGCCGGAGTTCAGCTGAGCAGGTCGAGCACGGCGGTCGCCACCGCGTCCACGCCGATGTCGGCCATGCACGCGCGCGGCGGCGGCCGGTGCCGCGAACTGCACGTGCACCACATCCGGTGCCACGTCACGGATCCGGCGACCGGCCTGGGCGAGCGAGGTCAGCACGACCGGAGTCACATCGACCCCGGCACCACCCAGAGCCCTCGCCAGATGGCCGGCGTAGTCGGCGACACCGTCGTGCCGGGCGTCCATCGAACCGACCACCATCGCCACCCGAATCCCCATGCCGCGTGACTACCCGACGACAACGCGGATATGCGGCTGCTGCTGGGAATTCTCCGCCGCCGCTGCCCGGGATGCGGGCGTCCGCCGCTCACGCCGGGGCGGGCCGGGCGGCATCTCCGGCGGTGGTCTCCTGATCTCGTCGGCCATCGAGCCGCCCGCCACGTCGGCCGACGTGCCGAGCCTCTCGTCGTAACCGGGGTGGCCCACCGGGATATCGTCGCCCTCCGCGGCGTCGGCATCCACCGTGTCGCGATCCACCGCGTCGTCCTCGGTCTCACCGACGTCGGGCTGTTCCTCGGCGAGCCGTTCGTCCAGCGGCGCCGGATGGGCCTGTTCCCACGGCGTCGTGCCACGCCGGTCGACCGCCGACGGGTGTTCCGGCGGGTCCATGCCGGCTTCCAGCGGGTCGACGTGCAGGCGGTCCTCGTCGAGGTCCTCCGCGCTGCTCAGCGCGGCCGGATCGGTCTCCACCGAGTCCGGCGGCCCGGTGTCCTGCGGCGCGTCGTACGTCTCGTCGCGGTCGGACACCGGCATCAGTCCTCGGACAGGGCGGCGACCAGGTCGCCGACCTTCGGGTTGTCCAGTGCCCGCGCGACATCCGCCTGCGACACGATGCCGACCAGGTCGTGCCCGTCGATGACGGGCAACCTGCGCACCTTGTGCGTCGTCATCGTGCGCAGGATCTCCTCGGCCTGGTCGTCGGCGCCGATGGTGACGACCTCGACGCCGCCCGCCACCTCGCCTGCGTGCACGGCACGCGGGTCCTTGCCCTCGGCCAGCACGTGCACGACGATGTCCCGATCGGTGATCATGCCGGCCAACCGGTTGTCCTCACCGCAGACCGGCAGTGCGCCGACGGACAGGTCGGCCATCTTGCGGCTGGCGTCCAGCACGGTTTCGCTGCTGCGTACACACGCCACGTCGCGGGTCATGATGTCTCGTGCGGTGGTCATGTCGTCTCCTCGTCAGCTGGGCGGGTACTCGTTCGACTTCAGCAGGCGCGCCAGGTGCGCCGCGTTGCTCGCCAGCGTCGCCGTCGTGGACGCGACCTGCTCGGGCACGTCGTCCAGGTCCTGGTAGTCCACGCCGCTCATCGCCTCACCGTTCCAGTACGTGACGCCACCGGCCGGGATGGTGAAGCCGATGTCGTCCAGGCTCTGGAACAGGTCGGCGCTGATCTTGTGCGCGCCGTCCTCGTTGCCGACGACGGCCGCGATCGCGACCTTCCCGTACATCAGCGGCCTGCCCTGGTCGTCGGTCTCGGAGATCTCGGCGTCCAGTCGCTCCAGGGCGCGCTGTGCCACGCTCGAGTGGTGGCCCACCCAGGTCGGCGTGCTCACCAGCACGATGTCCGCGGCGAGGATGCGCTCGCGCACCGACGGCCACGCGTCGCCGTCGCCCATGTCGATCTGCACACCCGGCTTGATGTCCAGGTCGACGAGCCGGAGGTGCTCACCGACCACGCCGTGCTTGCCGAGGGCGTCCAGAACCTGTTCGGCCATCAGCTGGCTGCTCGACTTGCCCGGTGTCGGCGTGAGCGTGCACACCAGCGCTAGTGCCCGTAGCGGTATGGCCGTCGTCATGGGAACGGCCTACCCAGAAACGCGCGGCCCTACTCGTTCGTGTGGCGACACGGCGCTGAGCACTTCCCGTTCGGTCCGGCGCGGTTGCCGTCGCTCACCGCCGGACACGGTCATCGTGGCTCCTCGGCGAAGCCCTTGTTCGTCGAATGCTGCTCCTCCCGCGCCGCGGACAGCGCCGCGGTCTCGTCGGCCGGGTCGGGCCGCAGCAGGGTGCCGGGAACGGCCCGTCCGGAGTAGCCGAGCTTGTTCATCTTCTTGGGCACCGGCGCGCCCTGGTACTCCAGCTCGGTCGGCGCGAGCGGTTGGTGCACCTCGATGAACTCGCCGTCGGGCAGGCGTTTGATGATGCCGGTCTCGATGCCGTGTTCGAGGACCTCGCGGTCGCCCCGTTGCAGGCCCAGGCAGAAGCGGTAGGCCACGTAGTAGGCCAGCGGCGGCAGCACCAGCACACCGATCCGGCCGGCCCAGGTCATCGCGTTCAGCGAGATGTCGAAGACGTAGGCCACGACGTCGTTGCCACCGGAGATCGTCGTCACCACGAAGAACGTGATACCCATGGCGCCCAGTCCGGTGCGCACCGGCACGTCCCTGGGGCGTTGCAACAGGTTGTGGTGGGCGTGGTCCCGGGTGAGCCTGCGTTCGATCGCCGGGTACGCCAGCATCACGGCGAGCACGACACCGATGATCAACAGCGGCCAGAACGCCGCCGGGATCAGGTAGCGGTGCCCGAAGTTGATCTCCCAGTCCGGGAAGATGCGCAGCAGTCCCTCGGTCCAGCCCATGTACCAGTCCGGCTGCGCGCCCGATGACACCCGGGACGACGAGTACGGCCCGTACTGCCACACCGGGTTGATCTGGAACAGGCCCGCCATGAGCGCCAGCACGCCGACCACGACGGTGAACCACGCACCGCCGGTCAGCGCGAACCGCGGCACGATGCGTTCGCCGATCACGTTGCGCTCGGTCTTGCGCACCCCGGCGAACTGGGTGTGCTTCTGGTACCACACCAGGCCCAGGTGTACGGCGATCAACGCCAGGATCAGCCCCGGAACCACCAGGATGTGGATGGAGTAGAAGCGGGGGACGAACACCGTGCCGGGGAACTCGCCGCCGAACACCAGCCAGTGCAGCCAGGTGCCGATGATCGGCACGGACAGGATGCCGCCGGACACCGCGGCGCGGACGCCGGTACCGGAGAGCAGGTCGTCGGGCAGCGAGTAGCCGGTGAACCCTTCGGTACCACCGAGGATCAGCAGCAGCATGCCGATGATCCAGTTGCCCTCGCGCGGTTTGCGGAACGCTCCGGTGAAGAAAATGCGCAGCATGTGCACGGCCATCGCGGCGACGAACAGCAGTGCCGCCCAGTGGTGGATCTGCCGGACCAGCAGGCCGCCGCGCACGTCGAACGTGATGTCCAGCGTCGACGCGTACGCCCGGGACATGGACACGCCACGCAGGTCGCTGTACGGGCCGTTGTACGACACATCCGTCATGGACGGGTCGTAGAACAGTGCCAGGTACGTGCCGGACAGCAGCAGCACGATGAAGCTGTACAGGGCGATCTCGCCGAACAGGAACGACCAGTGGGTCGGGAACACCTTGTTCAGCTGCGCCCGCAGTCCACGCGCCGGCCGATAGCGCTCGTCGACGTCGTTGGCCGCCTTGCTCAGCGCGCGTAGGACGACGTTGTCGGGCTTGGTCGGACGCACCGTCCTGCTTGCCATGGGACCTCCCCGCGCGTGAGTTTTCCCTGGCTGCCTACCCACTCGAACAGAACCCAAACGTACCCGGTTGAACGCGCCCGCGGCGGGCATACCACCCCTATGACCCTCTCCGCGCACGAGCGACGGGTGCTCGCCGAGATCGAACGCGACCTGGCTGCCGACCAGGCCGTCCACCAATCGGACAGGCGGGTGGGCGGCCGGCCGGTGCCGCTCCTGCTGGCCGCCGGCTGGCTGGCGTCGGTCGCGCTGTTCGTGGCGTTGCTGATCGGTTCGTGGCTACCCGTGGTGATCGCCGCCGGTCTCGGCGTGCTGTGGTGGGCGTGCCACGTGACGGGCCTGCTGCCTAGACGGTGGCGACGATGTCCTCGGCGAGCGGTGCGATGGCCGCGATGATCGTGTCCACGGTCGAACCGGGGACACCGGCCGCGTGCAGCGCGTCGATGAGGTGCTTGGCCACGGCGTCGAAATGCCGCTGTTCGATGCCCCGGCCGCGGTGCACGTCCCTCATGCTCCGGCCGGTGTACGGCTCGGGACCACCCAGCGCGGCCGAGAAGAACTCCACCTGCATGCCTTTCAGCCGCGACATGTTGGTGCCGCTGAAGAACCCGATCAGATCCGGGTCGGCCAACACCCGCACGTAGAAGTCGTCCACCACGGCCGCGATGGCTTCCTGCCCACCCACCCGCTCATAGATCGTCGACATCGGACTCGCGCCTCCTCGGTTGGTTTCCGTAACGGGAGTCAACGGCGCGCACGTTGCGGCACCGGGCCGTGCCGGTAACACGACGGGAAGCTCTTGCTCACCCCCGGCGGATCGCCGGTGTGAACAGTTCGGCGCCGGCCGGGCAGCACTGCGTGGCTGGTCGCGACGCGGGCGTCCGCAGTTTCATATGCTGGCGATATGCCCCGGTCGGTAGTATCCGGAAATGTGCGGGTGTCGATTGTCGGGGATGGACCGACGACACGAAGCCTTCGAATTCCGAGAACTCGTGCTCCGCCTGCGAGCACTCGACCGTGGGCGGAGACCATGGACAGAGAACCCGGTGTGAGTGTTCGCCTCAAACTCACCCTCAGCTATGCCGGGTTCCTCCTGTTCGCCGGTGCGCTGCTGCTCGCGGCCGTGTGGGTGTTCCTCCTGCGGGACGTGCGCGTCAGCTACCTCGTTCCGCGGATCTCCAACATCCCGCGCGTCTTCAGCCCGGGCAACTTCGGCCCCGCCGTCTTCGGTGCGGCGGCACTCGTGGTGCTGGCGTTCCTGTTGGTGTTCGGCCTGCTGGGCGGGTGGATTCTGGCCGGCCGCATGCTCACCCCGCTGACCCGCATCGCCGATGCCACCCGCCGGGCCGCGAACGGATCGCTCTCCCACCGAATCCGTCTACCCGGCCGTAAGGACGAGTTCCGCGAGCTCGCCGACGCGTTCGACATGATGCTCACGCGGCTGGAAGCACACGTCGCCGAACAGCGGAGATTCGCGGCCAACGCCTCCCACGAACTGCGCACCCCGCTGGCGATCACCCAGACACTCCTCGATGTCGCGCGCAACGACCGTGATCGCGACCGCGACACCGACGACCTGGTGGACCGCCTCCACGTCGTCAACACCCGGGCGATCGACCTCACCGAGGCGCTGCTCCTGCTCAGCCGCGCCGATCAGCGGTCCTTCACCCGGGAACCCGTCGACCTGTCCCTCATCGCGGAGGAGGCCACCGAAACGCTCCTCCCGCTCGCCGAAGGACGCGGCATCACCATCAAGACCTCCGCCGACCCGGCCCCCGCCGTCGGCTCCCACGCGCTCCTGCTGCAATTGACGACCAACCTGGTGCACAACGCGATCGTCCACAACCTGCCCGACCAGGGCGCCGTGTGGGTCACGACCAGCGTCCGCCCCGGCGCGGTGGTGCTCACCGTCGAGAACACCGGGCACAAGCTCGCCCCGCAAGTGGTTCCCACGCTCGTCGAGCCGTTTCAGCGGGGCACCGAACGTGTGCACACCGACCACGCTGGCGTCGGCCTCGGCCTGGCCATCGTCAAGAGCATCACCCAGGCCCACGACGGCACCGTCGCCCTCGTGCCCCGCCGTGGCGGCGGCCTGCGCGTCACGGTGCGACTGCCCGGCCCGCCTACTCGCGAACGAGCGTGAGCGCCAGACTGGGAACGACGAACGACGCGAGAAAGAGCGGCAGGAACCTCTTGCCGGTGCAGCGGAAGGCGACGACGTCGCCGTCGGCGGCAGCGAACGGCACGGCGCGGCTGGAGTTCCGGCCGTTGCGGACCCGCACGGTGTGACGTCCGGGCTCGACCGGCGTCTCCATCGTGTCGTTCATCGCGACCGCCCCGACACGCTCACCGTCGACCTCGACGTCGTAGGTCCCCCGACGGACCTCCACCCCGACCGACTTGTGCGTCAACCTCAGTGTCGCGGACATCGTCGACCTCCGTGATGGCGCCGGCCTGCGGAGTTGCCTGAGGGGCCGGCAGGATGTCCGTCAGACGGTCACCGGATATGTCGGATCAATCGGGCGTGCTGTCGTCCGTGCGTGCCCACAGTCGGCCGTCCAGCCACGCC
>DASZXM010000490.1:0-5643 GCA_035546415.1 Pseudonocardiaceae bacterium | reverse complement strand
CACAGGCCGCGACGATCAACGCGCTGACCCAGGCGGTCGCCGCACAGCACCAGATGTCCGTGGACGACGTGCAGAAGGCCATCGCCGCTGAACTGGAGAAGGCCCAGGGCGGCCAGTCGGCCGGGGGAACATCCGCCAGCTGAGGGCTCACGATTCCGCTGCGCCGGCGTCGGTGGTGGCGGATTGTCTGTTGCTGAGGGGTCGGCGCGGGTGGCGATCCCGTCGCTGGTGTCGCTGCTAGGGACTGTCCGCCACCCGGCGGGTCACGATCCTGCTGCCGCCGATGTCGGTGGCGGCGGTGGCGGCGGATCGTCCGTCGTCGAGGAGATCGGCGCGCTGGTCGGGGTGGTCGTCGGGGTCGAGCTCGGTGTGGTCGCCGGGGTGCCGGCCTGCGGCGCGACCGGCGGCGTGCTCGTCGGCGCGGGGGCGCCTGCGTTCGTCGACGCCGTGCCCGTCGCCGGCCTGGGCGTGGTTCCCGTGCCGCTGGGGGCGTTGCTGGTCATCGCGTCCCTGGTGTAGCCGCGGCTGTCGGTTGCCGCCGGACCACCGCCCGTCGGGTCGACCGTCGGCTGTTGGCCGGTTCTGGTGGCCGCCTGCGCCGGTGCGCCGCCGCTGGTGAGGCGTTCCGGGGCGTCGGTCAACGTGCTCACCGTGACCACCGCGACCACCAGTCCGGCCGCGACGACCAGCAGCTTCGCCGCCGGCAGGCGCAGACGCCGCCGCTGTGGCGGCACGGCGAGCGGCTCGTCCTCGATGACCGGCCGTTCCGGTGGTGCCGCCGCGGCCTCGATTTCGGTTGGCAGTGCCGCGGTCCGTTCCATCGACCGCAGTGCGAGCACGGCGCCGAGCGCGACCGCCGCCTTCGGGTCGGTGTCGGCGACGACCGGCCGGCCGAACTCGGCCGACAGCAGTTCCGTGACCAGCGGGATGCGCGCGGAACCGCCGGCCAGCAAGACCGACTCGATGTCAGCCGACCCGACGGCCGCCCGCAGCAGTGTCACGGTCTCCTCGACGGCCGGTCGGATCAGGTCCTCGAACTCGGCGCGCACCAGCCGCGTCTGTGCCTGGTGGTGCGGCAGCAGGACCGGGATGACGGTCTCGGTGTCCTCCGACAGCGCTTCCTTGGCTTCCGTGCACTCCCGGCGCAGGCGGGCGATCGCGGCGACCTGGCGCGGGTCGCGAGGGTCGACGGCGGCGAAGGCGTCCGGGTGTGCGGCGCGGACGTGCTCGAACACCAGGTCGTCGAAGTCCATGCCGCCCAACCGGTCGTGCCCGGTCGGCTGGCCCGCCTGTTCGAACGCGTCGTCGCCGGTCTTGCGCAGCACCGTCGCGTCGAACGTGCCGCCACCGAAGTCGTACACGGCGATGGTGGCGCCGACGTCGACCCGTTTCGTGGTGGCGTGGTGGATGGCGGCCGCGTGCGGTTCGCTGAGCAGGACGACGTCGGCGAGCCCGACCCGGTGCAGGGCGGCTGCCAGCAGGGACCGGCGATGCTCACCCCAGCCGGCCGGATGGGTGATCGCCGTCGTACGCGGCGGTTCACCCTCCCTTGTGGACACCGTGGCGACGACCCAGTGGGCCAGGCGGGCCAGCAGGTCCTCGGCCGTCCACGGCGTGTCGCCGACGAAGATCGGTGTGTCGTCACCGACGCGGCGTTTGAACTCCCGCACCACGCTGCTCGGATCGGTCACCACCCGGCGTTCCGCGGCGTCACCGAACAGCAGGACGCCGGTTTGGTCCTGAAAGGCCGCCGAACTGACGGCCGCGTGCCTGGTGCCCAGTTGGACGACCTGTGGCGGACCCCAGTCGGCCGCGTCGGACCGGCAGATCGCCGCCGCCGTGAACGTGGTGCCCAGATCGATTCCCAGCAGGTAGGTCATGTTCTTCCCCAGTGGATGCGCTTCCCACGCGTCTCATCGGGCTGTTTCCGGGCCGCATTAACAGTCCGCGTGCCCTAATCCCGCGTTGCTGAACACTGGGGTTCCCCTAACGTCAGCCGACGATCTTCCCCGTGCCGCCGGCGATCCGATGGGCCGACATCCCGATGGCGGGGGCGCGCCCGATGCCTAGCGTTCTCCTCGTCGCCGGGCACTCCGGCGATCGACAGTCCACTTGGGAGGATCTTCAGATGAACCTGCTCGACTTCATCCTCAACCTGCTGCGCGACCCGCAGGCACAGGCGCAGTTCGAGGCGCATCCGCAGCAGGTGTTGCACGAGAACGGGTTCGACAGCCTGTGCGCGGCCGACGTGCACGACGCGATGCCGCTCGTCGTGGACGCCGGCGCGATGCCGGCCCCGCGTCCCGAGGGACACCACCTGCCGGGCAGCGGCGGCCTGGAGGGCGCCATCCACAACATCCGCTACATCACCGAGAACTACTCGTACGACTCGCACGACACCCTGGTGGACAGCTCGATCCACGAGAACGTCTGGGCGCGTGGCGACGTGTTCCAGTCCATCGACGACCACCCGGTGGTCGCCGGTGCCGGTGGAGTCGCGGCCGGCGGTGACATCGACGGCAGCACCGTCACCACCGGTTCGCACGACGTCGTCGGTGACGGGAACGCCGTGGGCACCGGGAACTCCGTCAACAACGGCACGGTCAGTGCCGGACAGGGCAGTGCGGTCGAGTTCGGCAGTGGCTCGGCGTCCGCGCCCGACCAGTCGACGGACGTCCACGCGTTCGGTTCGGGCAACGTGAACGTCGCCGGCGCGGGCGCCACCGCCGGGCAGACGGAGACGACGGACTCCCACAACACGACGGACTCGCACAACTCCACCGACTCGCACGCCGTGGTCGACTCGAACAACCCGACGGACTCGCACGCGGTCCTGGACTCCAACAACCCGACCACCACGACGACGGACTCGCACGATTCGTCGCTGAGCGAACTGGGTTCGCACAACACGGCCGACTCGCACGACTCCGTGGACTCGCACGACCACCTGTCCGTGCACCACGGCCTCGTCGACGCCGGTGCGTTCTGATCGGATTCGACGCCCGGCCCGCACGCCTCTTGGGGGGCGTGCGGGCCATCGGCCGAAAGGTGTGGGATGACTGCTCTGGAGGTCGTCGACGTCGCCCTGCGGGCCGTCACCGCCTATGCGCGGGACGACCTGGCCGAGCGGCTCACGTGGACCCGGCGGCGGCTGCTGGACCCGGTCGCCCGGGTGCTCGTCGTCGGTGAGTTCAAGCAGGGCAAGAGCATGCTGGTCAACGCGCTGGTGAACGCGCCGGTGTGTGCCGTGGACGACGACGTCGCCACCGTCGTGCCCACCGAGGTCCGCTACGCCGACGAGCCGTGCGCGGCCGTCGTCGAACAGCCCGACCCGGGTGTGCCCGAGGTGCGGCGGCGTTCCGTGCCGGTCGACCGGATCGGACCGCTCGACGGGACCGCGCGGCTGGTGGAGATCGGCATCCCGAGGGGCGTGCTGGCCGGCGGGCTGTGCCTGGTCGACACGCCCGGTGTCGGCGGGCTGGACTCCGAGCACGGCGCGCGCACCCTCGCCGCCCTGCCCAGCGCCGACGCGGTCCTGCTCGTGTCCGACGCCTCCTGCGAGTACTCCGCCCCGGAACTGGAGTTCCTGCGGCTGAGCCTGGACATGTGCCCGAATGTCGCGTGCGTGCTGACCAAGATCGACCTGTACCCGCAGTGGCGGCGCATCGCCGAACTGGACGCGGCTCGGCTCGGGGACATCCCGTTGATCCCGGTCTCCTCGACCCTGCGGATGGCCGCGGCGCGCGCGGAGGACCGCGCGTTGAACGCCGATTCCGGGTTCCCAAGGCTGATCGGTCACCTGCGCGACGGCGTGCTCGCCGACGCGGACCGGTTGGCCGTCCGGTCGGCGTCGCACGACGTGCTGTCGGTGACCCACCAGCTGACCGCGTCGATGTCCGCCGAACTCGCCGCCCTGCGCGACCCGACCAGCACGGCGGAGGTCGCGGCGGCCGCCGAGCGTGTCGAACAGCTGCGGCGGCAGTCGGCCCGCTGGCAGCAGACGCTCAACGACGGGATCGCCGATCTCAGCGCCGACATCGACCACGACCTGCGGGAACGGATGCGCACCATCCTGCGCGACGCCGAGACACAGCTCGACGACGTCAACCCGGCCCTGATCGCCGACGACTTCACCGCGTGGCTGCACCAGCGGGTGTCGTCGGCGGCGTCCGCGAACTTCGTGTGGGCCTGCCAGCGGGTGCGGTGGCTGGCCGGCCAGGTCGCCGAGCACTTCGGCGCGATCGAGCTGCCGTTCGTGCGGCAGCACGCCACCGGCGGCACGATCGACCAGGTCACGGCGTTCAGCATGCCGACGGCCGAGTCGTTCCGGTTCGGACAGAAATGGGTCACCGGGATGCGCGGCGGCTACGGCGGCACGCTCATGGTCGGCATGGCCAGCACGCTCGCCGGCCTGACCCTGCTCAACCCGCTGTCCGTCGCCGCGGGCGTGCTGCTGGGCCGCAAGACCGTGCGGGACGAGCGGAAACGGCTGCTGCGGCGGCACCAGGCCGACGCGAAGGCGGCGGTCCGCCGGTACGTCGACGACCTGCTCTTCCAACTGGCCAAACAGTCCCGGGACATGCTGCGCGAGTCGCAGCGGGTGCTGCGCGACCACTTCACCGGGATCGCCGAGGAACTGGTCCGGTCGTTGAGCGAGTCGGCGCACGCCGCGCAGCGGGCCGTCGCCACGGCCGAAGCCGACCGGGAACGGCGAATCCTCGATCTGGAGGCCGAGATCGGCCGTGTCGAGCACCTCGCCGCCAGCGCGCGTGAGCTGGTCGCATGAGCGGCCCGCTGCACGCCCGGGTGCGGGAGGTGCTGTGCCAGGCCATCGCGGAGTATCCCGACGATCGGCGGCTGCGGGACCAGTTGGCCCGGATGGACGGGCCGCTGCGCGTGGCGATCGCCGGCAAGGCGAAGGCCGGCAAGTCGACGTTGCTCAACGCGCTCGTCGGCGAGGAGATCGCTCCGACCGACGCCGGTGAGTGCACGAAAGTCGTGACGTGGTACCGGTTCGGGCAGCAGCCGCGGATCGTGGTGCACCCCGTTGCCGGGCCGCCCGCCGACCTGCGGGTCGAGCGGCGACGCGGTGCGCTACACATCGACATGGGCGGGTTGCGGCCCGACGCGGTCGACCGGATCGTCGTGGACTGGCCGTCCTCGCTGTTGCGGGACACGACGTTGGTCGACACGCCCGGTGTCGCGTCGGCGTCGGAGGACGTGCACGAGCACGCGACGCGGTTCCTCCTGCCCACCGACGGCCCGGGCGACGTGGACGCGGTCGTGTACCTGATGCGGCAGTTGCACGGAACGGACATCGGGATGCTCGACGCGTTCCGGGAGAACCCGTTGCACACGATCGCGGTCCTGTCGCGGGCCGACGAGATCGGCGTCGGCCGGGTCGACGCGCTGATGTCCGCGCGGCGTGTCGCGGACCGGTACCGGGCGCGGTTGCGTGCGCTGTGCGGGGCGGTGGTGCCGGTGGCCGGTCTGCTGGCGCAGGCAGCGCGGACGATGCGGCAGGAGGAGTTCGCCGCGCTCGCGTCGCTGGCGGCGGTGCCCAAGGACGTGTTGGATGCGGCGATGCTGTCGGTGGACCGGTTCACCGACCCGAGGGCCGAGGACGTGCTGCACGTGTCGGCG
>DASZXM010000489.1:0-3043 GCA_035546415.1 Pseudonocardiaceae bacterium | reverse complement strand
CCGCTGTGGAGCTGGACTACGGCGGCCTGGTGCAGTTGATGGACGACGAGGTGTTGCTGGAGGACACGTCGGCGCAGGACGTGCAGGCGATCCTGGCCGCGATGGAGGCCGGCGACGGCGACGAGGTCAGTGCCCGTTACGAGAAGGTGCGCGAGTTCTGGGCGAAGCTGGCCGCGAAGGAGCGTTTCAACTGACGGTGACTCGGTTGGCTGTGTCTCGGTCGGACTTGGGTCTCAGTCGGACTTGGGGGCCCGCTGGGCGGCCAGGAGTTCGTCCACCGACGCGCTGCCCTGGCGGTAGCGGCCGGCGATCTCCTCGTTGAGCAGGTCCATGACGGCCTGGACCTCGCGGCGGCGGGCCGACACCGATGCCTCCTCCGCCGTGTACGTGCGCAGCGCCTGGTCCAGCCGGTCGTCCGGCAGCGACCCGACGTCCGACAGGTCGACGTCCGACACCAGGGCCTCGACGTGCCGGCGGTGTGCCTCGGCCCGGGACGGTTCCAGCGTCGTGTACCGGCCGGAGCCGGTCGCCGGGCCGACCGCGTTCGCCGCGAGGATCGTGGCCAGCCGCTCCACGACGGCCGTCGAGTCACCGCTGGCCCTGCGTGCCTGCTCGGCCTTCACGATGTCGATGCGGCCGTGCAGCAGCCGGCGCAGGTAGGACAGGTCGGTCTCCTCCTGCGCGGCTTCGTCGCGCAGGGAACGGACGTCGGCGAGGGGGCGGTCGGCGATCCCTGCCGTGAACGCCGGGTCGAGCACGCGGTCGATACGGCGGCGGCCACCCGGGCGGACCTCGATCACACCCCCATCCTGCGGTACGCCACGGCTTTCCGCCAACACCCGGACAGGGACTTGTTGCCGCTTCTCAACCATTGGTGTCAACCATTCGGCCGTACGCCCAGTAGTTGCCTGACTTTGGCAGGTGGCAGCGGCGGACGCTGTGCGATTCTGGCGACACCTGCTGCCCTGGCCACCAGCTGTGCGTTGTCCCGGACGCGTTCGCCGCGGGCGTAACTGACCGTGTCCTCCATGCCGACGCGCAGGTGGCCGCCCGCCGACAACGCGGCCAACATCACAGGCAGGCTGGTGCGGCCGATGCCGGTGGCGGAGAAGGTGGCGCCGTCCGGGATCTGGCGGAGTGCCGCCACGAGGGTCTCTGGGTCGCCGGGCATGCCGCCGGGAACGCCCATCACGAGGTCGACATGCACGTGCCCGCCGGCCGGTGGGCCGTACGTGTCCAGCAGCCGGTGGAGGGTGGCGAGCTGGCCGATGTCGAAGATCTCGTACTCGGGGACGACCTGCCGGTCCTGCATCCGCTTGTGCAGTTCGACGATGAACTCCCACCGGTTGAGGAACACGTCGTCGCCGAAGTTGACCGTGCCCATCGTGCAGGACGCCGAGTCGGGCAGGGCGTCCAGCACGCGCAGCCGGTCGGCCTCCGGGTCGGTCACGGCACCGCCGGTGGACAGCTGCACGATCAGTCCGGTCTGTTCGCGCAGCGCCGCCACGGTGGCCCGCAGCAGGCCGAGATCCAGGGTCGGCCGGGTGTCGGCGCCCCGGATGTGGACGTGGATCATGCTCGCGCCGACGCGCTCGCAGTCCTGCGCCGTGCTGACCAGTTCGTCCAGTGTCACGGGCAGGTTGGGCACGTCGCTCTTGGCGTGCTCGGCGCCGGTGGGCGCGACGGTGATGAGCGTGCCGTGGGATCCGGGTCGGGACATGCCAGCGATCCTGGCACAGCGGGTCAGCCGCAGCGGCCCGACGGCTGCCGGTCAGCCGCGCAGTTTGGCCACCGCGTCCCTGCCCGGTGCCGGGGCGTCCGGCGGCACCGAGTCGGGGTCGACGGCCGCCTGCACGGCGTGGTCGCCCTCACCGGCGACGAACTCGCCGTCCACCGGCGCCGACCGCTTGAGCAGCGCCAGCGCGACCGACCCCAGCTCGTGGTGGCGCACCACCGAGCCGACCCGGCCGACGACCCGTTCCCCGAGCCGCACCGGCTCCCCGGTCAGCGGCAGCACCTCGGGGGAGCCGTCCAGGTGCAGCAGCACCATCCGGCGTGGCGGCCGGCCGATGTTGGCGACCTTCGCGACCGTCTCCTGGCCTCGGTAGCAGCCCTTGTCCAGGTGCACGGCAGGCGCGATCCAGTTGACCTCGTGCGGGATGGTCCGCTCGTCGGTGTCCACGCCCAGCCGGGGCCGCAGCGCCTCCACACGCAGCGCCTCGAAGGCCCAGCTGCCGGCCGGCCGCGCACCGGCCGCGACCAGCCGGCCCCACTCGTCGACCAGCCGGTCCCTGGGCAGCAGCACGTCGACCATCCGGTCGGGCATCCGCCGCGCGAAACCGCCGCCGTCCAGCCGCACCAGCCCCCGCTCGGGCACGTCGACGCCCAGGTCGGCCAGCAGCGTGTCGGCATCCGGGCCCAGGACGGTCACCACGGCCAGTTCACCGGTGGCGTCGCGGGGTTCGACCTTCGACCAGAAAACCATCTTGGTGAGGTAGTCGATCAGGTCGGCCGTGCGGCCGGGTTCGCCGTCCAGCCACACCGTGCCGTCCAGGTGCCCGACGGCCACGTGGTGCTCGACGTGCCCGTGCGCGTCCAGCACGAGCGCCTCGGTGGCGCCGAGTTCGGGCAGGTCGGTGAAGTACTGGGAGGTCAACGCGTGCAGCCAGGTCAGCCGGTCGTCGCCGGTGACGGCCAGCACGCCCCGGTTCGACCGGTCAACGACGGCCACCGACCGCACGGCCGCCCGCTGCTCGGCGAACGGGTCGCCGTAGTGCCACGCGGTGCCGGCGTCCGGCGAGTCGTCCTCCTGCACGGCCACCGCGCCCGGCACGGACAGCAGCGGAGATGTCATTCGTCGTTTCCTTCCCGACAGTCCTGGCAGGTCCCGGACAGCGCGAGGTGGGTCGCGTCCAGTTCGAACCCGCAGTCCACCCGCAGCCGTTCCGCCACCTCGTCCAACACGCCCGTCGGTCGTTCCATTACCCGGCCGCAGCTGTGACACACCAGGTGCAGGTGTTCGTGCGCGTCCGCCGAGTAGACC
>DASZXM010000488.1:0-2686 GCA_035546415.1 Pseudonocardiaceae bacterium | reverse complement strand
CGTCCCTGGCCTGCCACAGCGCCCGGACGGCGGCCAGCTGCCGGGGCGTGCGCAGGCGGTGGATGCCCGACGTGCGCCGCCACGGCTCCGGGCGCGGTTTGGCCGGCGGTGCCGTCCGCACGGCCTCGAACTCCTCCAGCGCCCACGCCAGCTTGCCCTGGGCGGTCAGCTCGCGTTCCAGCGTGTCGCGCAGCGGGACCAGCAGCTCCACGTCCAGTGCGGCGTAGTTCAGCCAGTCGGCCGGCAGCGGCCGCTGTGACCAGTCGGCCGCGCCGTGGCCCTTCTCCAGCGAGTACCCGAGCAGGCGCTCCACCAGCGTGCCCAGCGCCACCCGGTCGAACCCGGCCAGCCTGCCGGCCAGCTCGGTGTCGAACAGTGTCGCCGGCCGCAGGTCCAGCTCGGCCAGGCACGGCAGGTCCTGGGACGCGGCATGCAGCACCCACTCGGCGTCGGCCAGTGCCGGCACCAGCGGGCCGAGCCGTCCGTTGAACGGAATGGGGTCGACCAGGACGGTCCCGGCGCCTTCGCGGCGCAGTTGGACCAGGTAGGCGCGCTGGGAGTAGCGGTAGCCGGACGCGCGCTCGGTGTCGACGGCGATCGGGCCGCTGCCGGCGGCCAGCGCGGCCGCCGCGGTGCGCAGTGCCTCGGGGTCCACGACCACCGGTGGCACGCCGTCCGCGGGCCGGGTCAGCGGTACCGAGGTGGGCACCTCTTCGGGTGCTGGGGGATCGGTCACCGGTGCCGGATCGATCGGTCGGGCGTGCTCGTCGACGGGGTCTGCCTCCACACTGGCTGACCCTACGTGCCTGGCAGCCGCGATGTTCACGACTTGCCCGGAAGTGGTTCCACAACGAGATCACAACGGACCGGAGCCGGCCATCGCCCTGCCGCATCGCCCGCGCCCGAGCGGAGGACACGCCACACCTACCCGCGCCCCCGCGGCGGATGCCACGGGGGCGCGGATGTCGGTTGGTGCCCCACCCACCGCGCCCGAGGTGGGTGGCGAACCGTGTGCGAGCTGGTACCCAGTCCTGCTGGCTAGCGGATGACGCCGGCCCGCATGGCCAGGGCGACCATCTGCGCACGGTCTCCTGTGCCGAGTTTGCGCCCGATCCGGCTCAGGTGACTCTTCACCGTGAGCGCCGACAGGTTGAGCGCCTCGCCGATCTCCTTGTTGCTCTGGCCATCGGCGACCAGTTGCAGGACCTCGACCTCACGCGCGGACAGTTCCCGCGGCGTGTTGTCGGTGCCCGGCACCCGGGTGCCCGTAGCGAGTACGGGCGCGACACTCGGGTCGGCGTACACCCCGCCGTCGAGCACTCGGCGCACCCCGTCGGTGACCACCATCGGCGATGCGGACTTCAGCAGGTAGGCCTGTGCGCCTGCCTGGAAGGCCGACCGGACCGCGTAGGGGTCGTCGGAGGACGCGAGCACCACGATGCGTGGCCAACCATGGGCACGGAACTCCGTGACCAGGTCGATGCCACTTCCGTCGGGTAACCCGAGATCGAGAATGGCGAGGTCGCACGGTCCGGTCGCCAGGGCACGCGCCCTCGCTTCCGCCACCGAAGCGGCCTCATGGACAGTGCCCGCGCCCATCTGGGTGAGCCGGGCGGCTATCGCCTCCCTCAGCAGCGGGTGGTCATCGACCACCAGCACCGAGAACAGTTCCTCCCGCGGGTGCGGGACCATGTTCGCCGGCAATACGCCGGCTGGCGTGGTTCGAACGGCCTGACCTAAGCCGACGGCAGCCACGTCACTACCTCCCTGGAGTCGGTCGTGCCCCCCGACCGGCACCGGGTCCCTCGTCCGATCAGCCGCGCCACTGATCGACCGAAAGTGGTGTCGACGTTGGCAGCGTAGCCGCCCAAGCGGGTCAGCGGGACGATCATTTGGGTATCTGTCCCGATCGGGTAGTCACTCTTTGCCAGATTTGTCCCACGTATGGGGGACAAACGTCCGTGCGGCTAACGCGAAGAGCCCTCCGAACGATATTCACCTTTAGGCTCGTATCGCCGCTGGTCCGAACGGGTGAGCACGCACTACTCGAGGCATCGGCTGGATGGTCGCACCCGTTACCGAATCGTGCCGATTGTGCGAGATGTCGGCCGCCGAACGGCGTAGGGCGGCGCGATTGGCGGAGCGGCCGGGTCAAACGTGCTGGTCAACAGCGTGGAGTGAGCGGGCGGTCGCTCCCGGCGATGCCGGTCGAGCGGCTGGCGGGGTGATTCCGTTGGCGGTGTGTGTGCTGGTGGCGGTGCCTACGCCGTTCGGCGGGGGCGAATGACGGCGGCAGATGGCGGATGCGGGCGGTGTCTCACATGGCCGTGTCTCACATGGCGCGGGCAATCGGGCGATGCCGGACGACGCGGGCGCCGATGGCGGCGAATCGAGGGCGCGGCGGGCTGTGGGTGGGGGGCGGGGGGTGCGTGGGGGGGCGGGAGTTCCGTGACGGTCTGGGTCGTTGGCGGTCTGGCGTGACCAGCGGCGAGAGCCGTTCCGGGCGTCACTGTAGGCGCTCGCCGGCCGTCTCGGGGGGACGCGAGCCCAGATACGCCGTAATGGCCCTCAGGAGCCGTTCCGCTGGCCGAACAGCGTGACTCCGACCGGCGGCAGCCCCACGGTGCTCGCCAGGAGCTCGCAGAACGCCTCGCCGTGCGCGGCCAGTTCCGCGTCGGGCGCCGTC
>DASZXM010000487.1:0-5145 GCA_035546415.1 Pseudonocardiaceae bacterium | reverse complement strand
CGTATGACCTGCTGGTCGGGGCGGACGGCGGACAGTCCCGGGTCCGCGCGCTGCTCACCGACGCCCGGCCCGTGCATGTCGGCCAGAACGTCGTCGAGGTCGGCATTCCCGACATCGACCGCACACATCCCGACCTCGCGGCGATGGTCGGGCGCGGCAACTACTGGGTGCTCGGCGACGGACTGTCCCTCGCGGCGCAGCGCAACGGCGACGGCCGCGTCCGCATCGGCATCAGCTTCTACCACACCGGCGAGGACTGGTTCGCCACCAGCGGGATCCCGTTCGACGACCCGGCCGCCGCCCGGGCGCGGTTGATCGAACTGCTCCCCGGCTGGGACCCCCGGTTCACCGCGCTCATCGCCGCCTGCGACGACACGATCGTGCCGCGGTCGATCTACACCCTGCCGATCGGCCTGACGTGGCCGTCGACGCCGGGTGTCACGCTGGTCGGCGACGCCGCGCACCTGATGCCACCGGTCGGCGAGGGCGCCAACATGGCGCTGCTCGACGGCGCCCTGCTCGGTCTGGCACTGGCCGCGCACCCGGACGACGTCCCCGCCGCCGTCGCGGAATACGAGCGTGAGATGTTCGAACGCACCGGCGCCGCCGCCCGGATGTCGGCGGACATGCAGGAGTTGCTGATGTCACCGGACGCCGCCCAGCGACTGCTCGCGTTCTTCCAGCCCGGCTGACGTCAGCCGGGCGTTCCGTCGTGGGCGCGTCGCCGGGCGAGGGCGTGGAGTCGCCCTTCGTGGACACCGGCCACCCGGTCGTACGCGGCGGTCGGACCGATCCGCGGGTCGCCGGGCATGTCGCCGCAAGGCGTGCACGTACGCCCGGTCCTGGTCGATCCGCGCACGTACCTGGTCGCCCGCGGCGACGGACCCGTGGCCGGGAACGAGAACGTCGACGTCGCGGGCCACGTCCTCGATCAACAGCGCGGCGTGCCGGCGGCACGCGCTTGATGCTCGATGATCCTGGCCGTCCCAGGGAATCCGGGCGGCTTCGGGGGGCAGGCCGGTGATGAGGCCGAGCAGGTCCAGCGGTACCTGATCCACGATGTCCGGCGGGATCAGGTAGGGGATGCGGGCCTTCCAGTCCGGGTCCGACAGCCAGGCCCGGGTCCTGGCCGTGCACCGGGCCGTGCCGTAACGGACCGCCGAGCCGAATCCGTCGTGCCACAGCAGGTGGTCCCAATGCGGATGCGTCGAGAAACCCGCCACGACCGCTTGGCCGGAGTCGGTCAGGTCCGTGGCGAGGCAGGCCATGTCATGGCCCTGCACCCCGGGGTCGATGAGCAGCACGCCGGTCGGCCCTGTCACGACGACGGCGTTGCTCTGGCATGGCGGCCGACCGGCTCAAGCGACTCGTCAGGTCGGGGCCGCTCACCCGGGAGGACCCGCCACAGCCTGACCGAACCGAACGAGTCCGCTCAGCGAGCGGATGCCCCGTGCAGCGCCGTGGCCCCGTTCCTGGCCGCGTCGAGCACGCTGCCGGCGATCTCGCGGCCGATCCGCTTGGTCGGCATCCGACTGGAGGGCAGGACGACATTGATCGATGCCACCGGCATGCCGGTGGCATCGAGGATCGCCGCGCCCACCGCGCTGACGCCGGGCTCACCCTCCTCCACGTTCATCGCGAAACCTGCCTTGCGGATCGCGGTCAGCTCCTTGAGCAGGTCGGGCCAGTGCGCGATGGTGGCCCGGGTGCGGCGTTCCAGGCCGCTGCCGGCGAACCGGCGGTCGAACTCCACGTCCGACAGGCCCGCCATGATCGCCTTGCCGGCGGCCGTGCAGTGCGCGGGGATGAGCACTCCGGTGCGGTTGCCGACCCGCACCGTGCGGCTGCTCTCGATGCCGTCGACGAACCGGATGTCCCGTCCTTCCAGCACGCCCAGGCTGACCGTCTCACCGGTCGCCTTCCACAGCTGTTCCAACGCCGGCCGGAGCACCTGCCGCACGTCGAGCTGATCGTGTGCGGCCCGGCCGATCTCCCGCAGCAGCGGTCCCAGATGGTAGGGGCCGTTGCGCACCTCCTGCTCGGCGAAACCCTGCGCCCGCAACGCGGACAGCAGGCGGTGGGCCGTCGAGGGCGCCACCCCGAGCGAATCGGCGACCTCGGACAGGCGCAGCGCGCGGTGCTGTGCCAGCAGGCGGATGAGGTGCAGCGCGTTGTCCACCGAGCTGGCGTCGCGTGGCGACGATTTCGGCATAGCGGAATTCTAGGCCGTGGACCTTCCGCTCTGGCGAAAGCCGTGGTGTTCTGTCCGAAAGGTTCCCAACGCTGATGAACCCGCTGGAGGCAGCCGTGCCAGCGACCCATCCGGCCGACACCCCGACACCGGTCGACGCCGTAGCGGAACTCCGCTCGGCGCCGTTCGGGCGCTTCCACCTCATGCTGGTCGTCAGCATCATGCTGGCCACGATCTTCGACGGTTACGACACGCTCAACCCGTCGTACGTCATCCACTTCACGGTCCGGCCGTGGCATCTCAGCCATGCCGCGACCGGGCTGATGGTGGCGTCCGGGCTGGTCGGCTTTCTGGTCGGCGCGTTGGCGCACGGCCCGATCGCCGACCAGATCGGACGCCGGCCGGTGTTGCTGGGCGCGTTGTTCGGCACTGGCGTGCTCAGCGCACTGACCGCGTTCGCGGCCACCGGCTTCTCCTCGTTCCTGCTGCTGCGCTTCCTCACCGGCATCTTCCTCGGCGTGATCATGCCGCTGGGGACGGCCTACATCAACGAGTTCACGCCCGCGCGTTCGGCGAACCGGGTCGTCGTCGCGGCCATTTCCGGTTATCCGCTCGGCGGTGTCCTGGCGTCGCTGGTCGGCATCTACCTGACGCCCGGGCACGGCTGGCAGATCCTGTACTGGATCGGCGCAGCCCCCTTCGTCCTCGGGCTGATCCTGCTTCCGTTGTTGCCGGAATCCGTCCAGTTCCAGGTGTTGCGCGGCCGGGACGCCGACGTGGCGCGGACGCTGACCACGATCCGCGGCGATCGCGCCGAGCGGTACCGGGCCGCGCGCTTCCTTCGGCCGCGCGGCCGCGCCACCACCGGGGAGATTCTGCGGACCGTGCTCGGGCCGCGGTTGCGGCGCACCAGCATCGCGTTGTGGGTCTGCGCGTTCATGATCCTGTTCTGCATCTACGGGCTGTCCGGTTGGCTGCCGTCGGTGATGGAGACCCGGGGCAACAGCTTCGCAGCATCCTTCGTGTTCCTGACGATCCTGCAGGTGGCCGGCATCGCCGGTGGCATCGTGGCCGCCGTCGTGTCCGACCGGCGCGGTGGCCGTCTGGCTCCCGGCCTGGTGGCGCTGATGGTCGTGGCCGCTGTGGGGATCATCGTGGTCGGCGTGAGCGGCAACGCGACGGCGCAACTGGTGTTCACCGGGTTCGCCGGCTTCGGCATCATCGGTGGGCAGGCCGTCCTGGACACCCTGTCCGCCCAGACCTATCCGGCGCACCTGCGCAGCACCGGCACCGGCATGATGTTCGGCGTCGGCCGGGTGGGCGGCATTCTCGGGCCGTACCTGATCGGCTGGCTGCTGGACTGGACCGGCGGCAGCACCGGGATCGTGTTCACCGTCATCGCGGTCGCGATCGCGGCCGCCGCGCTGACCGGGCTCACGCTGGCGCTGGACCGCGGAGCCACCGTCGCCGAGCCGGTCGCCGTGGGCGTCCCCGGCCCGTGACCGGTGGCCCCGACGTCTCGATCCCGCACGGAAACCGACTCTGACGGAAGCGAGGACCGCCCATGTGCGCGTCGCCTGCCGAGCCCGAACCCCTGACCACCGGTGGCGCCGTGGGTTACCTGCGGATCGCCACCGAGGAGGCCTACGCGCCCGCCGAGTTGCTGGACGTCTACCGGCGGATGCTCGACGAGGGCACCGACGACATCGGCTTCCACAGCCTGATGGGCCACTATCTGACCAGCGACGCCGAACGGCCGAGGTTCATCCGCGAACGCCTGCGGGATCTCGGCGACACTCGACTGTCCGAAATGGACGCGGCAGGCGTGGACCACGCGATCCTGTCGCTCACCTCCCCCGGCACGCAGGTGCTCCCCGCGGACGTCGCCAGGGAGATCGCCACCGTTACCAACGATCGGATCGCCGCGGCCGTCCGGTCACATCCGGCGCGGTTCTCGGGACTGGCGGCGGTCGGTTTCGGTGACATACCGGCCGCGGTCAAGGAACTGGACCGGGCGATCACCACGCTCGGTCTGAAGGGGCTGATCTGCAACTCGCACATCAGCGGCCGCTACCTCGATGCCCCGGAGTTCGCCCCGCTGCTGGAAGCCGTGGAGTCCCACGGTGTGCCGCTGTACCTGCACCCGAACACGCCGAGCAACGACATGATCAAGCCGATGCACGACGCCGGCCTGGACGGCGCGATCTTCGGCTTCGGTGTCGAGACGGCCCTGCACCTGCTGCGGATGATCACCGCGGGGGTGTTCGACCGGTTCCCGGCGCTCAAGGTCGTGGTCGGGCATCTGGGCGAGGCACTGCCGTACTGGCTCTACCGGCTGGACTACATGCACGCCGGGCAGGTCAGGGCCAATCGGTACGAGGCGATCAAACCGTTGCGGCTCAAGCCGAGCGAGTACTTCCACCGCAACATCTGGCTGACCACCAGCGGGATGCCGTGGGCGCCGACCATCATGTACGCCCGTGAGGTCGTCGGCGCCGACCGGGTGATGTACGCGATGGACTATCCCTACGAGTACGTGCCCGACGAGGTGCGCATGCAGGACGCGTTGCCGTTGCCGGCCGCCGAGCTCAAGCAGTTCTACCAGGACAACGCGGTCCGGGTGTTCGGGCTCGACGCCACGGTACTCGGTGGCGCGGCCGGATGAACCGGCCGCCCGCGGTCACTCGGCGCCGCCGGCCAGGGCCAGCAGGTCGGCCTCGGTGCCGTTGAACGCGTCCTGGCCGCCGGGGAAGACACCGGGATCGGCCTGGTGCCAGAACGTGTAGGTCGTCCAGCCGGCGGGCAGCGTGCCGGCCGTGGTGCCGCCGCTCTCGATCCACAGCGGGTCGGCGGCCAGTTCTCCCGCACTGCCGACGCATTCGTCCCACCAACTCGTGGCCGTCGCGATGACGGGGAGGACGCCCTCCTGGGCCTGGTACTCGTCGGCGAAGGAC
>DASZXM010000486.1:0-8325 GCA_035546415.1 Pseudonocardiaceae bacterium | reverse complement strand
TCGATCTGTGGCTCTCCCAGCTGGCCTTCCCGTTCCAGTTCGCCATCGTCATCGCCGTGCTGGCGCCGGTGTGCTTCGGCGTCGCGTGGGCGATCGACCGCGTCGTCGACCTGGTGTCGGGCCGCCTGACCAAGGCGCACGGCGGGCCGGAGACGGCCGTGACCGCACCCGAACCGGTGCCGGTGCGGGCCGACGTGCCCCCCGGCACACCGGGCACGATCATCACGTCGGTGCCGCCCGACCCGGTGCCGGCCGGCAGCCGGCGCGAGTCGGCGGGTTCGTAGGCTGACGACGTGAGTTCGGGTAGGCGCATCACCGTGGCGCTGGTGGGACTGGTGCTGCTGGCCGTGATCGGCTGGCTGGCCACCGGCATGGGCCACGGCAACCACAGCGGCGACACACACGGCACGCCGGCCACCGTCGCGACGACGGCGGGCTGACGGCTCACTCCGCCCGCGGCACCCAGGACGGCGGCCGCTTCTGCGCGAACGCCCGAATGCCCTCCTGGCCCTCCTCGCTGGCGAAGAACGCCGCCGACTGGGTCAGCATCTCCGCGAACGCCGTCGACAGGTCGGCCGGTTTCGGTTGGCGCAGCATCTCTTTCGTCGCCGCCAGCGCGATGGGACCGCCCAGCGCGAGCATCCCGGTGTAGCGGGCCACTTCGGCGTCCAGTTCCTCGGCGGCGACACTGGAGTTGATCAGGCCGACGGCGGCCGCCCGGTCGGCGTCGAACGTCTCGCCGGTCAGGAACAGCTCGTGGGCCGCCCGGGCCGCCAGGCGCGGCAGCACGGTGACCGAGATCACCGCGGGGATGACGCCGATGCGCACCTCGGTGAACGCGAACGTGGCCGTCTTCGCCGCGACCGCGATGTCGCACGCCGCGACGATGCCGACACCGCCCGCCCTGGCCGGGCCGGCGAGTTTCGCGACGACGGGCTTGGGACTGGTCCAGATGCGTTCCAGGATCGCGGGGAACTCGTTGACGCCCTGGTCACCCGCTCCGGCACCGCCGGCCTCCTTGAGGTCCATGCCGGCGCAGAACACCGGGCCGGTGTGGTCCAGGACGATGACCCGCACGTCGGAGTCGGCCAGCGCGGTCGCCAGGTGCGCCGACAGTTCCCGGCGCAGTTGGGCGGACAGGGCGTTGCGGTTGTGCGGCGAGTCGAGCGTGATCGTGCCGACGCCGGCCGCCACCGCGTAGTGCACCAGTTCGTCCTGCGACATCCGTCCTCCTCGACAGCCGGCGGGTACCTCGCAAGGTACCCGCCGGTCCGAGGCGGTCGATCAGCTGATCGCGGTGGTGGCGAGCACCGGGTTCGGGTCGGGGTAGCCGACCGTGGCCGCGTCGACCGGGAAACCGAGCACCGACACGACCGCGGTGAACGTCAGGCCCGGGTCGCTGTAGCTGGTGCCGGCCAGTTGCGTGACGATCGAGCCGGACGTGCCCGCGGTGAGGCCGAGTGTCAGCGTGGGCAGTGTGAAGGTGGCACCGCCCTTGACCGGGCCGGGCACGGCGACGGTCACGACGCCGTCACTCTGGCTGACGGTCGGCGTGCCGCTGCCCAGACCGGATCCGCCGGACAGCGTGGCCGACACGTAGGTCGAGTTCGCCGGCACCGGCACCTTCAGCGTGATGTCCTGGATCTGGGTGATCGTGTAGCCGTCGGCGCTGGTGGGCACGGTGATCGGCCCCGGTGCCAGGACGTCGCTGAGCGAGCCGCCGGCGGCGACGGTGGCCGGCGCGGTGGTGTCGACGTCCACGGACAGCGTCGAGTTGGCGGTCTGGCCGGCCGCGGAGGACTGGATGTCGTAGTTGACGGTCTGAGTGTCGGCGCTGGCGGTGAGGGTGCTCCCCAACGCCGGCAGCAGTGCCAGGGCCGCGATCCCGATCACACGGGCCCCGACACGACGGAAGGATGACTTCATCGTCGCTCACCTCGTACGGATCAATGGGATGAAAACGATCGTTCCGGCGAGCCGCGGTCTCCGGACAAGTGTTACTTATGAGTATCTTTCACGTCTAGGCTTGACTGTTCACAAGAATGATTCACATTTTGTGGACAGTCGGTCCCTCGGCGGCAGTTCGGCCAGCAGCCGCAAGACGGCGCGGGCGGCGGCGTCGTTGTAGCGGAACGACGGCGCGTTCGTGCGCGGCCGGGCGAACGCGGCCGCCGTGCGCACGGTGGTGAACGGGCCGAGCGCGAACCGGCGCCGGTGCCCACCGTCGCCACCGAGCAGCCGTCCGTCCACACCGGACGCCAGCAGCAGGCCGCTGCCGGTGCCGTCGTCCAGCACCTCCTCGACGCCGGATCCGGTGTCCCGCAACGACCGCAGCAGGCCGTTGGCGGTGTGCGCCACGGTTGCCCTCGGCAGTCGCGCCTCGGCGAGTGCGCGTGCCGTCACGATCTCGTCGGTGCTGGTGCCGCCCGCGACGAACAGGCCGCGCTCGTCATCGGGCTTGACCCACATGTCGGCACCCAGGAACCGCACCAGCCCGGCGCGGGACAGCGCGAGCAGCCGCTCCAGCCGGTCACCGGGCGGGCCACTGGCGTAGAAGTTGAAGAACCCGCTCCACCAGCCCTCCAGGCCGTCCCGCCGGGACGCCGGGTCGAGCCGGCCGGACGCGACGATCCTGGGCATCTGCGCGTAACACGACAGCAGCGCCAGGAACGCGCCCAGATCCGCGCCGTACCGAGGATCGGACCGCCGGGCCAGGTCCGCCGCCACGTGGTCGCGCACGTGCCGTTGCAGCTCCTCGGCACTGTCGAACCGCAGGCCGCGCAGCGGGTGGTCGAGTTCCTCGACGTCCAGCCGGTCCGCCGGATCGGGCACCGCGGCGGCGACCAGTGCGTGCATGTCCGCCGAGTACCAGTCCAGTTCGGCGTAGCGCGCCGCGAAGTCCGGCCACGGCACGGCCAACCGGTCCAGCTTCGCGTAGTAGCCCCAGCCGACCTCCTTGGCCACCAACGGCCACACGTCCTCGCGGAAGTCCAGCCGGTCGCGGCGCACCAGCGCGTCCACGACGTCCGGGCCGAAGAAGCGGGGCAGCGGCGGCCGATCGCCGGACAGGCCGTAGCCGATCTTCGCGTGGTACGGCACGCCACGCCGGGAACCCGCGTACAGCAACGGTTCCCGGCCGGAGGGCAGGTACCCCAGCGAGCCGTCGGCCAGCGTCCGGTACGTGCCGCCGCGGCCCTCGGTGAGCAGCACCATCAGGTCGATGAACGCCAGGCCGAGGCCGCGCACCAGCAACGGCTCGCCCGGCGGAACGGTTGCCAGGTCGACGTCCGCGGTGTACGCGGGCGGCAGGTAGTACAGGCCGTGCCGGTCGGCGAAATCGGCCAGTTCCCGTGCCGGGCCATGGGTTTCGGCGTCCACATGGCCGATCGCCAGCACGACGGCGTCGGCGGACAGCGGTCCGCCGTCGGCCAGCCACACCCGCTGCGGACCGTCGGCCGGTCCGGTGACGCGCAGCACGGTGTCGGTGTGCACGAACACCCGGACCGTGTCCGGCAGCGATTCCCGGACGTGGTCGAAGAACCAGGACAGGTACCGGCTGGCCATCCGGCGGGTCGGAAACGTGCGGCCGGTCAGCTCGGCCAGTTCGGCGTCGACTTCGTCCGCCGACGCCCGGGTCCGCTCGGCCCACTCGGCCAGCGACGGTCCGGGCACGATCGGGCCCTCGCAGCGCACGCTGTCGTCGGTGAACATCGTGACGTCCTCGGCCATCGAGTTCATCCGCAGCAGCGGCGACTGGGCGTGCCGCCAGACCCGCCCGGCACCTGGCGGGAACGGGTCGATCAGGTGGACGTCGATCCGCCGGTCGGGCAGCAGGCCGATGTTGGCCGACAGTCGTTCCAGGAAGCCGACTCCGCGCGGCCCGGCGCCGACGACGGCGACCACAGACCGCGCTGATCCGTCGGCATCACCCACCACGCCAGGGTAGGCACGGCGGGTCGCCCGCCGGGGGTTCGTCCGCAGGCTGGGACGAACCGTCGGTGACCGAACGAACGGTCAGAACAGCTCGTCGTGGGCACCCCGCCACGGGCCCGGTGGCATGGGCGGGAGCGTCTGCTCGCTCTCCTCCTTGCGGTAGCTGCGCAGGCCGCGCGCCTGGTAGTTGGCCAGCGCGTGCTCACCGTCCAGCGTGCACGTGTGCACCCACACCCGGTCCACCGCCGGGAACTCCGGCCACCGCTCGTGCAGCTGCCACGCCCGCTGGATGCCGACCGTCAGCAGATGCCCGCCCAGCCCCCGTCCGATGAACCGGGGCAGCAGCCCGAAGTACGCGATCTCCACCTGGGAGCCCACGGCGCCGGGCTGCGGGTCCAGTTCGATGTACCCGGCGGGCGTACCGTGCAGCCACAGCACCCACGTCTCCGAACCCGGCCGGGACAACCACGACGTCCAGTGGGACAGGTTCCAGGGCAGCCGCTCCAGCCAGTACCAGTCGCCGCCCACCGCCGTGTAGAGAAACCGGCAGAACTCCGGTGACACCTCGTCGACCCGCTCGATCCGGCCCGGTTCCTCGGGGACGCGGGCCGGAACGAGATCGGTGGGCGCCGTCTGTTCGAGGTACGTCGTGGTGACCAGCATCGGCCCAGTCAACCAGCCCACTCCTGGGCGAGCAGCCCGAGTGCGACCTCGTCGCCGAACCCGCCGCCGATCCACGCCGCCTCACGCACCACGCCCTCGTGCACGAACCCGGCGCGTTCGGCCGCGCGGATCATGCCGTGGTTGTCCGACAGCGTGTCCACCTGCAGTCGGTGCAGTCCGAGGACGGCGAACCCGTAGTGGCACAGCACCCGCACGATGTCCGTGCCCAGGCCCTTGCCGCGGAACGCGGGCCGCAGGCCGAGGCCGAGGTGGGCCACGCGGTTGTGGCGGTCGACACCCCACAGCATCGCCGATCCGGCCAGTTCGTCGCTGGCCAGTTCCACCACGGAGAACCGGGGCGGCTCGACGCGGTCGGGGACCCGGAACGGTCCGGCGTCGGCGGCCGGCGAGATCGGCCGCCACGGGTTGCGTGCCGCCCGGGCGGTGTTCTCGACATCGTCGTACAACTCCGTGGTCAGGACGGCGACGTCGGACTCGTGCCGGGCGCGCAGCCGCACGAGTTCACCGACCAGCCCGCTCATGCCGCCCACTCCCGCGCCAGCAGGCCGAGCACGACCTCGTCGACGAACTCACCCATCACCCACGCCGCCTTCCGGTGCACGGCCTCCCGCGTGAAACCGTTGCGCCGCGCGGCCGTCAGCATCGCGGCGTTGTCGGCCAACGTCTCCACCTGCAACCGGTGCAGTCCGAGCACGGCGAACCCGTAGCGGCACAGCACCCGCACGACGTCGGTGCCCAGTCCACGGCCGCGGAACGCCGGTCGCAGCGCGAGTCCCACGTGAGCGGCGCGGTTGTGCGAGTCGATCTGCCACAGCCCGGCCTCGCCTGCCAGCTCGTCGTCGGCGACGGTGACGACGGAGAACGCCGCGACCCGGTCGTCCGGTTCGCCGATGGCGTACGGCGATGCCGCCGCACCGGGTGAGTACGGCCGCCACGGCCGGGTGTCGGCCTGCGCGTACGTGGCGACGTCGTCGTGCAGTTCCGCGTCCAGGATCGGCACGTCCGCCTCGTGCCGGGCACGCAGCCGGACCAGTTCGCCCTTCACGCCGACCACTCCTGGGCGAGCATGCCGAACATCACCGAGTCGACGAACGCGCCCAGCAGCCACACCGACTGCCGGAACACGCCCTCCTGCCGGAAGCCGGCCTTCTCGGCGGTCCGGATCATCGCGACGTTGTCCGTGAGCGTCTCGATCTGCAACCGGTTGAGCCCCAGCACGACGAACCCGTAGTGGCACAGCACCCGCACGATGTCGACCGCGAGGCCCTTGCCGCGGAAGTCGGGCCGCAGCATGAGGCCCAGGTAGGCCGTCCGGTTGTGCCGATCGATCCAGGCCATGTTGGCCATGCCGGCCAGTTCGCCATCGGTGAGCGTCACGACCGAGAACCGGACGACGTCGTCCTCCGGCTCCCGGATCCGGTGTTCGGACGTGTCCGGGCCGGGCGGCAGCGGGTACCACGGCTTCCAGTTGGACCGGATCGCCGTCACGACGTCGTCGTACAGCTCGGCGTCCAGGATCGGCACGTCCGCCTCGTGCCGGGCACGCAGCCCGACCAGTTCCCCACGCAGCATGCGGACGTTTCTAGCCTAGGAAGCCCGTCGCACGGTACCGAGTTGCGCCGTCGCGTAGCGGGACAGCACGACGGCGGCCACCTCGGGATCGGCGCCCAGCGGGGCCGCGACCAGGGCGGACGGCTCCGCGTCCAGCGCCAGCCGGGTCACCCGGTCGGGGAGCAGACCGGGTGCGAGGAACCACGATCCCACCGCGATCCGCGTGGCCCCGGCCGCGCGCAATGCCGCGATCGCGGACGGCACGTCGGGATCGGCCGCCGTGGCGAACGCCGCCGTCGTACGCCAGTCCCACCGCGCGGCCACCCGCGCCACGGCCGCGTTCGCCGACGCGTGCGACGAACCGGCACCGGCCAGCACCACGCCCAGCGAGGCGTCGCCCGGCTCGGCGCCCGCGGCCACCAACCTGCCGAACGCGACCGATTCCAGCCGGTCGTCCGGTCCGAGCACGTCGCCCACCCGCACCGTCAGCCGGGGGAACCGCCGCACCGTCCGCGCGACGGCCCCCGGGATGTCCACCCGGGCGTGGTAGGCCCGCCCCAGCAGCAGCGGGACGACCACGGCCTCGCCGTACCCGTCGGCGTGCACGCCGGCCAGCACGTCGGGCAACCGCGGCGCGGACAGGTCCAGGAACGCCGCCCGCACGTCCAGCGCGGGCGCCAGCGCCCGCACGACGTCCAGCAACTCGTGGACGGTCGCCGCGGATCGGGGGTCCCGGCTGCCGTGCGCGACGGCGATCAGCGGAGCCGCCATCACACCGCCCCGGTGAGGCCGCGGGAGTGCAGCACCCACCGCTCCAGCGGCCGGAACACCAGCAGGTCGACCCCGATGCCGACGAACAGGATCAGCACGATCGCCGCCATCACCGTCGGCATGTCCGACAGGGCCCGCCCGTTCTCCAGGTACTGGCCAAGGCCCTGGCCCAGCTGTGGCGAGTTGGCGATCAGCTCGGCCGCCATCAGCGACCGCCAGGAGAACGCCCAACCCTGCTTCAGCCCGGCGACGTACCCGGGCAGCGCCGCGGGCAGCAGGATGTGCCGCGCCCCGGCGAACCTGCCGGCGCCCAGCACCTTGCCCACCCGGGGCAGGATCGGCGGTATCTGGTCGATGCCGGACACCAGGCCGTTCGCGATCGACGGCACCGAACCGAGCAGGACCACGAAGTAGATCGCGGTAGGCTGGATGCCGAACCACAGGATCGCCGCGGGCACCCACGCCACGGACGGCAGGCTCTGCAGGCCGGACAGCAGCGGCCCGATCGCCGACCGCACGATCCGCACCTTCGCCAGCAGCAGGCCCAGCGGCGTCGCGATCACCAGGCCGATCAGGAAGCCGAACACCGCCCGGTGCACGGACACCCACAGCTGGCTCCACACCTGACCGGTGGTGACGTCGTTCCACAGTTCGGCGCCGATCGCCCGGGGTGCCGGCAGCTTGTACTCCGGCCAGAACGCCGCCGCCCACAGCGCCTGCCAGATCGCGATCAGCAGGACGATCGCGACCAGGGGTGGCAGCACCGTCCTGGCGATCCTGCGCAGTCGCTCGGCAGGCGGGCGCCCGGTGGTCGGCAGTTCCAGCGCGTCCAGGCCGGCCTCGACGGCGCTGTAGTCGGCGACCGCGACCGGACCCGCGGTGTCGTCACGCGGCTGCATGGCTGCTGATCACCTCGCGGAGCCTGCCGTTGATCTCGTCGATGGCGGCCGGCTCGGCCGACCGGTCGGTGACGTGCCACTCCTGCACGACACGGCCCGGCCGGGACGACAGCAGCACCACCCGCTGGCCCAGCCGCACCGCCTCGCGCACGTCGTGCGTCACGAACAGCACGGCCGTGCCGGTGGCTTTCCAGACGCGCAGCAGTTCGGCCTGCAGCACGTCCCGGGTGATCGCGTCCAGCGCGGAGAACGGCTCGTCCATCAGCAGCAGCGGCGGCCGGTCGGCGGACGCGTCCCCGGTGCACGCCAGCGCCCTGGCCAGCGCGACGCGCTGCCGCATGCCGCCGGACAGCTCGTGCGGCCGCTTGTCGCCCACGCCGGTCAGCCGGACCAGCTCCAGCAGCTCACCGGTCCTGGCCCTGCGGTCCGCCCGCGGCACGCCGGCCAGCCGCAGGGCCAGCTCCACGTTGCGGCTCGCGGTCAGCCA
>DASZXM010000485.1:0-3633 GCA_035546415.1 Pseudonocardiaceae bacterium | reverse complement strand
CCCGGCAACGTCCGACCACGACGACAACTGCTCGGCCGTCACGTGCAGGGTCACGGTCCGGGTCTCGTGCGGCCGTAGCGACACGCGACTGAACCCGACCAGCTTGTGCACGGCCTGCGGCACGCTCGCCGGCAGGTCCGGGGACGGCCCGACGTAGACCTCGGGCACGGCCGACCCGGTGACCGCACCGCTGTTGCGCACCTGGAAACTGATGTCGATCCCGCCGCCGCGGCTGCCGCCGATCCTCAGGTGCGAGTAGTCGAACCTCGTGTAGGACAAGCCGTAGCCGAACGGGAACAGCGGTGCCACGTCGTGCTCGTCGTACCACCGGTAGCCCTCGTAGATCCCGTTCACCTGCATGCCGGTGATGCTGCGGTAGCTGGTGGTCGCGCCGGCCAGGAACGGGCTCGGCCCGGCTACACCCGGGTACATCGGGCAGTTCCCGTTCACCGCGGTGTTCGTGCAGTTCGGGTCGTACATCGGCTGCTGGTCGGCGGCCGCCGGGAAGCTCACCGGCAGCTTGCCGCCCGGGTTCACCTTCCCGAACAGCACGTTCGCCGTCGCCGTGCCGCCCTCCTGGCCGGGGTACCACATCTCCAGGATCGCCCTGACCGCCGACGCCCACGGCATCAGCACCGGATCGCCGGTGTTGAGCACGACGACGGTGTTCGGGTTCGCCGCGGCCACGGCGCTGATCAGGTCGTTCTGGTAGCCCGGCAGCACCAGGCCGGCGGCCTGGTCCGAGCCGCCCCGGTCGGAGCCCTCGCTGCCCTCGTCGTACGCGAACAGCACCACGGTCCTGGCGCTCTTCGCGGCCGCGACGGCCTGGTTGATCGAGTTCGTCGCGTTGTCCGGCGGCACCCAGCGCAGTTGCACCGACGTCGGGCTCGCACCGGCCGTCACCCGCAGGTCGAGGTGCACCTGCTGGCCGGCGGCCAGCGTCACCGAGTAGGTGGCCTGCTGCAGCGCGGGATGCGCCGGGTCGTGCGACCGGCTCGCCTCGGCCAGCGTCGCGTACGACGTGGACGGCTCGTGCGGGTACGCGCCGATGTTCACCCGCCGCGTGGTCAGGTCGTCGGCGAACAGCTGGGCACTTGCCTGGTTCCGCACGAACACCTTCAGCTGCCACCCGGTCCCGCCCGGGTTGGCCGGTGCGGTGAGCAGCCCGGACCACCGCCACGCCGTGTTCGCCGGCAGCGTCGAGTCCACCGTCGCGTCGAGCTGGTCGGGCACCGCGTCGGCGCTGGTGTAGAGCACCGGCTGCGCCCCGGTCGGCACGGCAGCCGTCGTGGTCTCCTGGCGCAGCAGGCCCGGCTTGCCGGCGAACGCGGCGTCGGCGGGCGTCAGGGTCCAGTTCGGGTAGTCGGCGGCCGGGTCCGGCGCGCTCAGCGCCGACGACGGCACGACCTGGCCGTCCAGGTCGTAGCCGGGCACGTACGACACCGCACCGTCCACCTGCTTGATCGCCTGGTAGGGGCTGGCCGACCCGTCGTACGGCGTGACGTGCGCACTGCCGCCACCGCCGTAGTAGGCGGCCGTCGCGGTCGGCCCCATCACCACGACACCCTTGGCGTTCCTGGACAGCGGCAGGGCCTGGCCGTCGTCCTTGAGCAGCGTCGCGCTGTCCTCGGCGATCGTCCGCGCCGTGTCCGCGTCGGCCTGCTTCAGCGACGCCAGGTCCGGGCGTTCGGGCACCCACGGGGTCGGCGTGCCGGTGAAATGCGACCCGTACTCGGTGCCCTCCAGCAGGCCGGCCTCGTTCATCGTGGTCAGGATGTGATAGATCGCCGTGTCCAGCGCCTGCTTCCACTGGGTCGCCGTGATCGCCGGGTAGGCCGGGTAGTCGGCCGTCGCGGCGACGGCGGGCGTGCCGTCGGTGACGGCGGCGGTCAGCGCGGTGTCGAAGTTCCGCCCGCTGGGCTGCTCGATGTCCGTGCCGTTGACCAGGTCGGTCGTCCGGTGCACGGCACCCCAGTCGGACTGGACGAACCCGGTGAAGGCCAACTGCTGGCGCAGGATGCTCAGCGTCGTGTCGTTGCCGCACCCGTACACGTAGTCGATCCGGTTGTAGGAACACATGATCGAGCCGGCGCCTGCCTTGATACCCGCCTCGAACGCGACCATCTCGGTCTCGTGCAGTGTCTGGTCGTCGATCAGCACGTTCGTGGACGTGCGGCCGTTCTCGAAGTCGTTCTCCACGTAGTGCTTGAGTTCGGCGATCAGGCCCTGGCTCTGCGCGCCGGTCACCTCCTGGGCGGCCAACTGCCCGGCCAGGTAGGGGTCTTCGCCGAGGGTCTCGAAGTTCCGGCCGCCGGTGGGGTAGTTGACCTCGTTGACCATCGGGCCCAGCCACACGTCCTCACCGGTGGCACGGCCGTCCGCGCCGACCGTGGCGCCGAACGCGCGGGCGGCGGCGGTGTCGAAGCTGGCGGCCAGCCCGACCGGCGCGGGCAGCGCGGTCTCCACGTGGGACAGGCGGATGCCGGCCGGACCGTCGGTCATCCGCAGCGGCGGGACGCCCAGTCGCGGGACGCCGGGTAGCCAGCCCGCCTGGCCGACGCACCCCAGCGGGAGCGTGGTCGCGCACGTGGTGTCGGTGCTGCCGTGCACCATGGCGACCTCCTCGGGCAGGGTCATCTGCCCGACGAGGGAGAGGAGTTCGGTCCGGGTGAGCGTGCCGTGGCCCCACTGGGACGGCGTGGAGTGGCCCTGGTCGGCCGAACCGGATGCGGGGACGACGGCGGCGATGGCGATGGCCGCGGCTCCCGCGACGAGCGCGCGTAACGATCTGGAACGTAATGATCCGTTGGTGGACACGGGAATTTCCTTCCGACGCGACGGTGGGTGCTGGAAGGCGCGCGGGCATTGGCCTGCCCGGCGGGTGGGTGTCGTGGGCCGGGGGTGCGGTCGCACCCACGCTGGGTCGGCGGCGGATCAGGCGAGTGACCCGGTGACACCGGGTGGGAACATCACACCGCCGCGCACCTGCCGGCTGGGCGAAGGCCGACCGGTACTTTGTTGCACCCTTGAACATATTGCTGCCCATGATCGAACGCAAGACCCGGCCCCTTGACGCCGAACTTCACGGCGATTTAACGTCTATCGCGGATCTGGCCGTGCACGCCGTGATCCGTGGGCATTCGGGTCGGCCGGCTCGGAGAGCCATCCGACGACCGGCGCGACAACGGCGTCGAACCGGCCGTCGGCACGCGGGTGCGCGGGTGGCCCGATCGAACACGGGCGAGGGTCGGGCGAACCGTGCACCTGCGGATGTCCTATGTGGACAGGCGATGGGCGGTGACGAGCACCCGCCGCAGCGCGTGGTGCCACTCCTGTCCCTGACGCCCTTCCTCGGCCAGCCGCGCCACGGCCGGTTCCGGGTCCGCCGCCATGGCGCGGGCGTAGAGGTCGTCCGGCCGCCGCTGCCATGCCGGTTGTTCGGTCACGGCGTCCACCGTCAGCCCGGCGTTCTCGACCAACGCGGTGACGTCCCTGGGGAACCGGTCCGGTGCCGGGTCGCGCCCCTCCCAGGTGGTGAACACGAGCCGGCCGCCGGGCCGCACGAGTCGCGCCGCCTCGCGCAGCATCGCCAGCTGGTCCTCGACCAGTTGCAGCACGTCGATGGACACCACG
>DASZXM010000484.1:0-5644 GCA_035546415.1 Pseudonocardiaceae bacterium | reverse complement strand
CTGCCCAGGTCCCGGCCGGCCCGACTGTCAGCCCCAGACCTCGGCGGCCGTCTCCACGATCAGCCGCAGCTTCGCGACCTCGTCCTCGAACGTCAGCGCGTTGCCCTCGGACGTGGACGAGAAACCACACTGCGGCGACAGGCACAGCTGGTCCAGCGGCACGTACTTGGCCGCCTCGTCGATGCGCCGTTTCAGGTCGTCCTTGCTCTCCAGCGCGCCGCGCTTCGTCGTGACCAGGCCCAGCACGACCATCTTGCCCTTCGGCACGAACCGCAGCGGCGCGAACGTGCCCGAGCGGACGTCGTCGAACTCCAGGAAGAACCCGTCGACGCCCAACTCGCCGAACAGCCGTTCGGCGACGAAGTCGTAGCCGCCCTCGGCGACCCACGACGACCGGAAGTTGCCCCGGCACATGTGCGTGGTCACCCGCAGGCCAGCCGGACGGTCCTTGATCGCCGCGTTGATCTGCTTGATGTACCGCTCGTGCTGGTGCTCGGCGTCGTCACCGCGCCCGGCCACCATCTCCCGCTGCTTCGGGTCGTTCAGGTAGGCCAGACTGGTGTCGTCCAGTTGCAGGTACGCGCAGCCCAGCTCGGCGACCCGGCGCACCTCCTCGGCGTACGCGGCGGACAGGTCGGTCCAGAACTGCTCCTCGTCCGGGTACACCGCCGGGTCGATCGCCGCGCGGCCGCCGCGGTAGTGCACCATGCTCGGCGACGGGATGGTCAGCTTCGCCGTCTGACCGGGCAGGCAGTGCCGCTTGAGGAACGTGAAGTCGTTGCCGAAGATCGTCTTGTCCAGCCGGATCGGCTCGGCGACCTTCAACCCCGGCGGCGTCCACTGCAGCGTGCCGTCGGCGTTGCGGAACTCGACCGCCAGGTTCTGCTTCGTCTTGACGATGCCACCCAGCTGGTAGATGAAATCCATGTGCCAGGACGCCCGGCGGAACTCGCCGTCCGTCGCGGTGTGCAGGCCGACGTCACCCTGCATCCGGACGACCTCGACGATCGCCTCGTCCTCGATGTCCCGCAGCTGCCCGTCGCTGATCCCGCCCTCCGCGTGCTCGCGCCGCGCGTCCAGCAGCCGCTTGGGCCGCAGCAGACTGCCGACATGGTCGGCGCGGAAAGGTGGGACGGTGGTCGGTGTCATAGTGCTGCCTCCCGGTGGGTCGCCAGTCGCATGCCGGTCCATCCGACCAGAATTGACCGTATGCAAAGATCTCACACATATCACACACAGGTAACGTGGACCGGCAATAGCGGTACCGGAACGAGCGGTTACCGCTCTTATGATCGCGCACACGAACTGGCCGCCGACGGCCGCCCCGTGATCCTCGGCAGCTCCGATCCGGCGTTCCGCGGCGACCCCACCCGGTGGAACCCGGAACTCGCCCTGGTCGGCGCGCTGTCCCAGTGTCACATGCTGTGGTACCTGCACCTCTGCGCCGAATCAGGGGTCGTCGTCACCGCGTACACGGACAACGCACAGGCGACGATGCTGGACACCGGCGACAGCGGTCGCTTCACCGAGGCGGTACTCCGACCACACGTCCAGGTCACGTCCGAGGACATGGTCGAGCGGGCGGTCGCGCTGCACGCCGACGCCCATCACGCGTGCTTCATCGCCGCGTCCGTCAACTTTCCCGTGCATCACGAACCGGTGGTGACCGTGACGGACCGGGTGTGATTCGGCGCGAATTCGCCGATTGCGCGATCCATTTGCGCGATCCATCCGTATCACTGGACATGTGGGTCACCAGGATCAGCGTCCGCAGGGCCCATGACGTGGCCCGTGACCTGACCACACAGTGAAGGAGTTCGCCCTATGACGACAGCTCGCGAAGCCGACCAGGCCCCGCTCGCCGAGGCGGAGCCGGCGAGCGGCCACCTCAGCCGCAGGAAGGTGATGCGCAACGCCGCGATCACCGCCGGCGCGGTGGTCGCCGCGGGAGCCGGACTCGCGGCGTGCTCGTCCAGTTCCGACTCAGGTTCTGGCGGCTCGTCGAGTGGACCGAAGGTGCTGGGCAAGGCATCCGACGTCGAGGTGGGCAGTGGCGTGATCTACAAGGGCGACAACGTTGTCGTGACCCAGCCGACGGCCGGCACCTACAAGGGCTTCAGCGCGACGTGCACCCACATGGGTTGCCAGGTGAACGCCATCGCGAACGGCCTGATCGAATGCCCGTGCCACGGCAGCAAGTACAGCGTCACCGACGGCTCGGTGAAGGCCGGGCCGGCCCCCAAACCGCTGCCGGCGGAGAGCGTCAGCATCCAGAACGGCAACGTAGTGCTCAACGGTTGACCGGGGTGGCCGATACCGGCCCGCATGCGGCCGGCCGCGTTCGCGCGCGGCCGGCCGCACGCGTGCTCGGCCCGCCACACGCCCATCCGCCGCGACGGCCGGCCCGAACGCCGGCCAACTCACCGAAGCACGACCCAGCCGGTCTCGCCAAGCCAGCCGGCCCGCCAACCCAGCCGGGCGAGGCGTCCGGACATCGCGGCTGGCCGGGCGCGGCCACGCAGGCAGAGGTCCTGCCGGCCCCGCGCGGCGATCCGTCTGCTTCGCGCTCGGCATGCTGGTGCGCGCTGTGGCCACCCGCCGATCCCGGCCGCCGCGACATGCCTGCCAGGCTCGCTTGCGTCCGATCGCGAACAGCCACTTGCACGGCTGTCGCCTTTTTGCAGCATTTTGACAGTTTATTGTGATCGAATGTCGCTCTGGCTACGCTCCGGCGCATGTCAGTATCGCGCCGCACGTTCCTCGCCTCCGCCGTCGCCGCCACCGCTGCCGGCGCCGCCGGGGTCGCCTTCGCCCGTTCCGCCGCTGCCGCCAGTCCGGCCGGTGACGTCGTCGGCAAGATCACCGTCGGCTACCAGGGGTGGTTCGCGTGCGTCGGGGACGGCGCGCCGATCAACGCCTGGTGGCACTGGAGCAACAACTGGTCACAGCCGCCCTCGCCGAGCAACAACGTCATCAAGGCGTGGCCGGACATGCGGGAGTTCGCCAAGGCCTACCCGACCGCCTACGCCAACCTGAACAACGGCCAGCAGGCCACCCTGTTCTCCTCCTACGACCAGCAGACCGTGAACACCCACTTCCAGTGGATGCAGCAGTACGGCTGTGACACCGCCGCCCTTCAGCGGTTCAACCCGAACAGCAGCGAGGGGCCGACGCGCGACGCGATGGCGCAGAAGGTGCGCAGTGCCGCCGAGACGTACGGCCGCAAGTTCTACATCATGTACGACGCCACCGGCTGGACGAACATGCAGCCGGAGATGAAGGCCGACTGGACGAACAAGATGTCCGCCCACACCGCCTCCGGCGCGTACGCCCGGCAGAACGGCAAACCGGTCGTCTGCATCTGGGGCTTCGGCTACAACGACGCCAACCACCCGTGGGACGCCGCGACCTGCTTGGACGTGATCAACTGGTTCAAGGGCCAGGGCTGCTACGTGATCGGCGGCGTGCCCCGCGAGTGGCGCACCGGCGTCGGCGGCTCCCGCTCCGGCTTCCTGGGCACCTACCACGCGTTCAACATGATCTCGCCGTGGATGGTCGGCGCCATCAGCAACATCGGCGACTCGGACAACGTCTACAACCAGTTCACCGTCGGCGACCAAGCCGACTGCAACGCCAACGGCATCGACTACCAGCCGTGCGTGCTGCCCGGCGACGTGTCCGCCGGCAACCAGCGCGCCCACGGCGACTTCATGTGGCACCAGTTCTACAACATGGTCCGTGCCGGCGCGCAGGGCATCTACATCTCCATGTTCGACGAGTTCGGTGAGGGCAACCAGATCGCCAAGACGGCCGAGACACAGGCCGGCGTACCCGCCGGGTCCGGGCTGCTGGCACTGGACCAGGACGGCACGGCGTGCTCGTCGGACTACTACCTGCGGCTCACCGGCGACGGCGGACGCATGCTCAAGGGTCAGATCCCGCTGACGGCGACCCGCCCGACCCCACCGGTGGTGAACAGCGGCAACGGCAACCCGAACCTGGCGGCGAACAGGCCCACGTCGGAGAGCAGCCACACGCAGGGCTACGCGTCGGGCAACGCCGTGGACGGCAACCCGAACACCTACTGGGAGAGCGCCAACAACGCGTTCCCACAGTGGCTGCAGGTGGACCTCGGCGCGGCCGTGAGCGCGGGCAGGATCGTGCTGAACCTGCCGCCGTCCTCGTCGTGGGGCACCCGCACCCAGACCCTGTCCGTGCTGGGTTCGACGGACGGCTCGACGTTCGCCACGATCGTCGGCTCGGCGGGCCACACATTCGATCCGGCGTCGGGCAACACGGCCACCATCACGTTCGGCTCGACGACGGTCCGCTACGTCCGGCTCGACTTCACGGCCAACACCGGCTGGCCCGCTGGCCAGTGCTCGGAACTCCAGGTCTACGCATCCTGAGCGACCCCGGCTCGCCGGCCGGAACCGGCGAGCCGGGATCGCGTCAGTCCCGTTCGATCAGGTGCCCCACCACGTCCGGACCCGGGTGCGCCGCACCCGACCCGTCCCGCCGCATGTCCACCTCGGGCAGCTCCACCGAGATGCCGCTCCTGCCCATGCCCGCCGGCCGCGGCCCGACCCACGCCAACACCAACCGCTGTTCACCCTTGAGGAACCGCTGCGCCCGCACGCCACCGGTGGCGCGGCCCTTCGACGGGTACTCGCCGAACGGCGTCACCTTCACGCTCCGCCCGGTCGACGTCACCACCATCGGCTCGCCGTGGTCGTCGTCGCCGACCCGCAACGCCCCGAAGAACACCACCTCGGCACCGGCCGCCAGCTTGATGCCGGCCATGCCACCACCCTTCAAACCTTGCGGCCGCACCAGATCCGCCGAGAAGTGCAGCAGCGACGCGTCCGACGACACGAACGCCAGTTCCTCGCTCCCGTCGGTCAGCCACGTCGCGCCGACGATCTCGTCGCCCTCTCGGAGCGTGATCACCTCGAACTCGTCCGACCGCACCGGCCACTCCGGCGCGCACACCTTCACCGTGCCCTGCCGGGTGCCCACCGCCAACCCGGGCGAGTCCGCGTCGGCCAGCGGCGCGATCGTCACGACCCGCTCGCCCGCGGCCAACGGCACCAGCTCACTGGCCGCCATGCCACCGCTCAACGACACCGTGCCCGCCTGCTCCGGCAACACCGGCAGCGGCAGCACGTCCGTCTTGAACGCCCGGCCGTGACTGGTCACCAACAGGATCTGGCCCCGCGCCGTCGAGTGCACCACGGCCGCGACGGCGTCGTGCCGCGCCCGCCCGTTGCGCCGCCGTGCCTCCGACGACTCCTCCGACTCGGCGGCGGTCCGCGCCACCAGCCCGGTCGCCGACAGGATCACCTGGCACGGGTCGTCGGCGACCTCCAGCGGACCCGCCGGCTTCGACGCGGCCAGCACCTCCTTCAGGTCACCGTCCACCAACGCGGTCCGCCGCTCGCCGGCCAGGTCCTTCGCGACCTTCGCCAGCTCGTCGGACACCACCTTGTGCAGCACCGACTCGTCGTCCAGGATCCGGGACAGCTCGGCGATCTCCGCGTTCAGCCGCTCCTGCTCGTTCTCCAGCTCCAACCGGTCGTACTTGGTCAACCGGCGCAGCGGAGTGTCCAAAATGTACGTCGCCTGGGTCTCGGACAGCTTGAAC
>DASZXM010000483.1:0-3253 GCA_035546415.1 Pseudonocardiaceae bacterium | reverse complement strand
CCCGATCCCAAGCCGCCTTAGCGTTCGCGGGGCCTTGTCCAGGGTCGGCCGCAGGCCGATCGCCGTTGGCGACGCGACGTAGGAGCGCCCTTGACAAGAGGCCGCGAACGCGAACGATGCCAGATCGGAGTGCGGGGGAGTGCAACTACCGGTCGCAGCAGCCGCCCGCCGAAGCACGCGTCCAGCTATGCCGGCCGAGGCGTCCAGCTATGCCGACCGACGCGCCCAGTTGACTGACCGACGCACCCAGCTGACTGACCGACGCGCTCAGCTGTCCCAACCGACGCGCCCAATCGACCGCCTCAACGCGCACGGCCGTTCCGGCTGGCGTGCCCAGTAATCCCAACTGGCGCCCAGCCCACCGACCCACCACGCCCAGCTGCGCCAAGCGGCGCGCTGGAGCGAAGGAGCCCTAGCGGCGCTCGTCCGGCGGAATGTGCGCGCTCTGGGCCGCCGTTGCCTGTTCCGCCCACGCCGCCAACACGGCCGCCGATCCAGCCGGCTCCACCCACGGCGTCGCCACGCGCCCCAATCTCGTGTTCGGCTGCCCCAGCCACCGCGACAGCAACGCCGTCTCCTCCGGTGCCGCTCCGAACAACGGCCCGTCCCCGGGCAGCACCGTTTCCGCCGCCGCAACCAAAACATCCACCACCGGCTGTGCGGGCACGCCCCGCCGCACGACCCCCGCCGATGCCAGCCGGCCGTACCGGATCACCGCCAGGTCCCAGCCATTCCCGCGCGCGTTCAACTGCGCCGCCACCAACTCCGGCACCGACGCCAACGCCGCCAACCGCTGTCCTCTTTCCAATGCCCGCACCAGCGTGACCAACCGGTCGCGCCGCATCGACGCCGTTTCGAACCGCTGTTGTGCCGCCAGGTCGGCCAGTGCGTGCGTCGCCGACACCAGGGCCGAGCTGTCCCGGCCGGCGACCAGGTCGCGTACCGCGTCCACCGCCGGCGCATAGTCCTCGACGGACTGCCGGCCGGCGCACGGCGCCTTGCACCGGCCGATTTCCGCGAGTGCGCACGGAGTTCCACGGGGGTCCCGCGCCGGGATGCGTTGGGTGCACGGGCGGATCCGGATGTTGTCCTGGATGGCCTCCACCGCCGCCTTCGCCGCCGCCGACGACCGGAACGGACCCAGCGCACCGTCCCTGGGCGTCCGGACGACCGACAGCCGAGGGAACGCCTCGTCCGTCAGCACCGCCCACCAGTCCGGGTGCCGGTTGCGGGAACGCCGGTTGTACGCCGGTTTGTGCGCCGCGATGAGCCTCAACTCCCGCACCTGCGCCTCCAACGGGTGCGCGCAGGTGACGTAGTCCACTCTGGTCGCGAGGCCCACCATCTCCCGCAGCCGTGGCCGTGTTTCACTGGCCGTGAAGTACTGGCGCACCCGGCGTCGCAGGTCCGTCGCCGTGCCGACGTACAGCACCTCCTCGGACGGGCCGCGGAACAGGTACACGCCCGGCTCGTGCGGCAGGTGCGATGCCATGTTCCGCTTGCGGCGCTGGGCTGTCGTCACTTCGGGGACGTAGTCGAGCAGTTCCTCCAACGACTGCACGCCGACGCCACCGACTCGTTCCAGCAGGCCGTGCAGCACGTCCACTGTGGCCCGCGCGTCGGCCAGCGCCCGGTGGTTGGGCTGTGTCGCGGCACGGAACAGCACCGCGAGCGCCGACAGCTTCGCGCTGGGTGCCTCGTCCTCGGACAGGACCCGGCGGGCCAGTTTCACCGTGCACACCACCGGCGGCCGCGGCCACCGGTAACCGTGGCGCTTGCACGCCGCCTTCATGAACCCGATGTCGAATCCGGAGTTGTGCGCCACCAGCACCGAGCCGGCCGCGAACTCCAGGAACGCCGGCAGCACCTCCGTCATCGGCGGCGCGCTGGCCACCATCAGTTCCGTGATGCCGGTCAACGCCACCACCTGCGGCGGGATGCCGCGCTGCGGGTCGACGAGGGTGGCGAACTCGCCGATCACCTCGCCGCCGCGTACCTTGACCGCACCGATCTCGGTGACCGCGTCCTCACCGGCGCTGCCGCCGGTGGTCTCCAGGTCGAACACGACAAACGTGACCTCACGCAAAGGTGTGCCCAGCTCATCGAACTTGAGCTGGGCAGCGGGCGGCTTGCCGGCCCGGTCGCCGGCGCTCATCGTGGTCATCACCCAGAACAGTAGGTCGGACCACTGACAGTCATGCCTGCTCGGGGACACCGCGACAGGCTGCGCCGACCGGCCCCGGAGCAATCTGTGACGGTGTTCCGCTGCTCGGGGCACTAACCTGTAGAGATGACGTCGTCGGCACGCCGCGAACCGGGCCGGGAGTTCTCCGGTCCCCGGCCCGTCGAGGCTGCCACGACCCCGGCGGACACCCCGGACGCCCAGGAGGCCACCGACACCGGGGAGACCACCGACGCCGGAGAGACCCCGGACACCGGCGAGCCGACCGTCGACTGGGGCGACCTGCCGGACGTCGTACGCGGCAGGCTGGCCGAGATCGCCGCCGACGCCGTCGCCGAGATCCCCGCCATCGACATCCCCCCTCCGGTGCGCCAGGTGGCCCGGTTCGCGCCCGCCAAACGTGCCCGCCTGGGCGCCGCCCCGCTGCTGGGCGCGCTGCGCGGCAACCCGGGTTTCCGCACGTCGGTGACTGAATGGGCCCGGGAGCACCGGCCGGCTGTGCTCGACCTCACCGCACCCGACCCGGCAGCCGCCTGCGCCGCCGCGCTGCTGCTCGCCGACGGTGCCGCGCCGCACTACGTGGACCTGGTGCGCCGCCGCGCCACCGACGCCGCCCTGCGCGCCGAACGGGACGCCGCCGTCGCCCGGGCCGCCCGGCTGGAGAGCGAGGTGGAACGGCTGCGCGGCGAACTGGACCGGGCCGCGGGCAGCGCCGGGCAGGCCGTCGGCGAACGCGAGGCCGAGCTGGAGAAACTCCTGAGACGGCTGCGTGACCAGGGCGTGAAGCTGCGCGAGGCACGTGACGAGGCCGCCGCCGCGCGGGCCGACGCCGAGCAGATCCGGGTGCAGACCGAACTGGAACGCAAGTCGCTGACCGCCGAACGCGACCGGGAACGCGAACGCGCCGACGCCGAGCGCGCCAAGGCCAAACGCGCCGAAGCCGACGCCCAGGCGGCCCGGCAGGCCGCCCGGGAGGCCAGACAGGCCGACGAGGTCCGTCTCGCGCTGCTGGTGGACACCCTGGACGGCGCCGTCACCGGGTTGCGCCGGGAACTCGCCCTCGGCGGCTCC
>DASZXM010000482.1:0-7361 GCA_035546415.1 Pseudonocardiaceae bacterium | reverse complement strand
ATCCGAAGGTGTTGCGGGGCAAGAATATCGGCGTCAACCCGGGTGGGCTGGCCGCGCCGTCGGAGTACGGCCTGTACGACGCGATCCGCAAGGCGGGCCTGAGCCCGTCGGACGTGACGATGACGCCGTTCAGCGACCCGGCGGCCATGGTGCAGGCGTTGGACAGCGGCACGATCGACGGTGCCACGCTCGGCCCGCCGTACACGGCGGCGATCCGCCAGGGAGTCGCGTTCCAGGCCGAGCCGGGTTATCCGTCGACGATCCAGATCGCCGGCTACTTCGCGACCACCCAACTGCTCGACTCGCACCGTGACGCGGGTGTGGCGTTCTTCCGCGCGCTGGAGCGAACCGTGAACACCCACCTGTCCGGCGACTACCACCGGGACACCGACGTGATGACGAAGATGGCCGACCAGCTGGGCACGACGGTCGCGTCGCTGCGGGCTGCCCCGTCGGTCCCGTTCGACTTCGACGTCCCCGGCCAGTCGGTGACCAGCCTGCAGCAGATGTACCAGTCGGTGCCGGGAACGTTGCAGGGCAGCGACCTGGTGAAGCCGAACCAGTTGATCGACCTGTCGCTGGTGATCGACGCGGCACAGGGCAAGTAGGGCACGGGGTAAGTAGGGCACGGGGTAAGTAGGGCACGGGGTAACCAGGGCGCTGGGACGATGGAGGACACCACACGATGAGCGGGGCGCTGGCCGGTATCAAGGTGCTCGACGCGGCGACGGTCCTGGCCGGACCGGTGTCGGCGACGATGCTCGGCGACTTCGGTGCCGACATCGTGAAGATCGAGGACCCGAAGACCGGCGACTTCACCCGGGGCACCGGGCGGTCGCCGGGCTGGCTGCAGGAGGGCCGCAACAAGAAGTCGGTGGCACTCGACCTGCGGACGCCGGCCGGCCAGGCGCTGTTCCACCGCCTGGTGCCGCACTTCGACGTGGTGGTGACGAACTTCCGCCCCCCGACCCTGAAGCGCTACCGCATGCTCCCGGAGGACCTGCAGCCGCTCAACCCGAGGGCGGTGTTGCTGTACCTGACCGGGTACGGCCTGGACGGACCGTACCGGGACCGGGGCGCGTTCGACCGGATCGCCAGCGCGTACAGCGGATTGACGTATGTGACGGGTGAACCGGAGCACCCACCGGTGCGCAGCGGGTACTCCGTCATCGACTACATGAGCGCGTACCTGGCGGCGTTCTCGGTGATCACGGCGCTGTACCACCGTGACCTGAGGTCGGGTTCCGGTCAGGTCATCGACCTGGCGCTGTACGAGGCCGCGCTGCGGGCCAGCGAGGATTCGGTGCCGCGATTCGGCCTGGAACAGCGGGTTCGTGAACGGCTCGGCAACAAGAACCCGTTCATCGTGCCGGCGTCGGACTTCGAGACATCGGACGGCCGCCGGGTTTCCCTGCACGCCGGCACGGATCCCCTGTTCCACCGCCTGGCGGGAGTGATGAACGCACCGGATCTGCCGACGGACCCGCGTTTCGCGGATCGCTTCTCCCGGGTGGCGCACCAGGAGGAGCTGTACCCGATCATCGCGGCGTGGGTGGCGAGGTGGACGGCGGACGAGGTCGTGAAGATGCTCAGCGAGGCGGACATCCCGGCATCACCGATCATGAGTGTCGCGGACCTGATGAACGATCCGCACTGCACGTCCCGGGGATCGATCGTCACGGTGCCGGACGCGGAGTTCGGCGAGGTCCCGATGGTCGCCCCGCTCCCCCGGATGAGCGCGACACCCGGCACGGTCCGCTGGCCGGGCACTGAACTGGGCGTCCACACGAACGAGGTGCTCGGCGGCCTCCTCGGCCTGACCGGCGACGAGATCGACACGCTGCGGGAGCAGGGGGTGGTGTGAGGCGCTCATTAAACTGTGCCCGCAGCACCCGACCGAGGGGGACACCAGGTGAAAGACACTGCCGAGCAGGCGGCCCAGCGCAGAAGGCTGCGCGACAGGGCCCGCACGGAGGCCGACCTCCTGGAGGCGACGTTCGACCTGCTCCAGCGGGACGGCATCTTCGCCGGCCTCAACCTCCAGGAGGTGGCCGACCGGGCAAAGGTCAACCGGGGCCAGATCTACCAGTACTTCGGCGACCGCCGGCAACTGCTGCGGGCAGCTGTCGCGTATCGCGCCCGGGAATGGGCGGCGAGCGCGAAACACCACTGGGAGGCGTCGTTCCTGGGCCGCCGCACGGCGATGTTCCGCAGCGCCCTGGCGAACCCGGGCTCCACACTGGTGGAGGCACTGCTGGCCATCGACGGCGACCCCGACTACCACGCGCTGCCGGAGATCGACAGGACCCGAGCCGCCCTGGAACGCGACCAGAAGACCGGCGACCTACCCCCACACGCGGACGCAGTGGCCATGCACGCGTTCATGGTGGCGGCGTACAAGGGCTACCTGATCTTCCGCACGGCAATGGCCCGCGACCTGGGGGTAACGGTCACCGAACTGGACGCCCGCATCCTCGCCGTCCACGACGAGGTGGCGGAATCCATGGCACAGGGCACCTGACCGGCAAACCTCGCCCGGACCGCCCGGCTACGCTGCCGGAACCGACACCTTCGCCGCGATCAAGCTGGCCTCCCGTGCCGCCTTCCTGGCGCCCTCGTCGAAGTCCGGTGCCGCACACCCGAACAACGTCCGCCCATCAGCCCCGCCCAACGCACACGCGTACACGTTCGTCCCGGGCCGCACCTCGTCCACGATCTCCCCACCTTCGACGACCCGCACCAACCGCCCCCCGATCGCGTCCGCGATCCACATCGCACCCTCCGCGTCCAGACAAGCCCCATCCCCCGCCACACTCAATCCCGGCAACACCTTGTCCAACGGCCGCTCCGTCGGCAACGGCCCGAACTCCGCCCACACCCGCCGATTGGTCAGGGCACCGTCGACGATGTCGAACGCCGTCACCCGGTTCCCGAACGTCTCGTTGACCATCAAGGTCCCCCCCGCCGTGATCACGCTCCCGTTGGGGAACCACAAGTCGGTCGCGACCTCCGTGACGGTCCCGTCCACGTCGACCCGATGCAACGCGGCCGTCTCCAACGGCGCGCCACCCATGAGATCGAACCCGAAGTTCCCCACGTACGCCCGACCGTCCCCGTCCACGACCACGTCGTTCAGATGCCCGGTCGCGTACGAGCTCAGATCGGCGTGTGTGACCAACGTCCCGTCCGGCTCACGCCGCAGCATCCGACGGTCCCGCATGGACACGATCAGCAGACGCCCGTCCGGCAGCCATCCCAGCCCGGACGGCTGGGTGGGCACGGCGGCCTCCTCCCGCAGGTCCGAGCCGTCCTCCCGAGCCGAGTACACGTTGTGCAGATAGAAGTCCGAGAACCAGATCCGCCCGTCGTGCCAACGCGGACCTTCCAGGAACTGGAAACCGTCCAACACCGTGGTCACTGCCATGGTCATCCTCCTGTCGACATGAGCGCGGCCAGTTCCGCCATCTCCCGTTCCGGCTCGACCACGGGCTGGATCACGATCTCGTCGATGCCGGCCTGTTCCATCGCGGCGATCCGCGCCGACAACTCCTCCCGCGTACCGACGAGACCCAACTTGTCCACAAGGGACGGTACGACGAGGTCGCGGTCCTCCGGATCGATCCGACCCAGGTAGTTCCGATACAGCGTGGCGTGCCGGTTCGGGTCGGTCGAGGCCGTGCCGCGCCGCTCCAGCAACCGCCGCACCGCGTCGGCCTCGTCCGGTTCCAGCGACTCACCGAAGCCGGGGTTGTCCGCGGCGAACGTGAGCAGGGCCAGCGCGACGTGCCCCATCGTGTCCCTGGCCAGGTCGCCGTACCGGTCCTCACCGTCGTCCAACACGCGCAAGGAGGTCATGACGTACGAGTCCGCGCCCTCCGGCCGGCCGGCGTCCCGGGCCGCCACCACCCGTGTCTGTTCGAACGCCGCCCACGCACCGGGGTCGAGCAGACCGAACGAGATCACGCCCGCACCCCGCCGACCGGCGATCGCCGCCGCCTTCAACCCGAACGCGGCCACCACGAACTCCACCGGATCGTCCGTGTTCACGTACGGCCCGACGTGCAGGAACCGCACCGTCCGGGTGCGGTTTCCTTCCGTGTACGGCGTCGCCCGCCCGGCCGTGAGGTCCTGCACCGCCGCCGTGAACTCCTCCAACTCCGCCATCTTCGTCGGCAGCATGCCCAACGTCCGCCGCGCCGTGTTCCCGGTCCCGACACCACAGATGACCCGCCCGGGCGCGATCGCGTTCAGACTCGACACCGCCGCCGCTGCGGCGGGCGCCGAACGCAACGCGGGGGACGTCACCCCGATGCCCAGCTTGATCCGTCTGGTCGCCTTCGCGCACAGCGCCAGCGAGACGAACGGGTCACCGTTCACCATCGGCGTGTCGTAGACCCAGAAACTGCTGAACCCCAGCTCCTCGGCCCGGGCAGCCAGATCCTCCACTCCCGGCCGGGCGGTCACCACGATCCCGGTGCGCATGGGGACTCCTCAGCGTTGAAGATGGCCATGACTAAGCGCATAGTCACCCGTGATAGATTGCGTGTCAAGGGTCACATCCGGAGGGTGTGCGCCGTAGGAGGGGACGGTCCGAACATGGCCAGACGGCAGGCCCGTTTCACGCCGCAGGACCTGGAGGACGACCCCGATCTGGTCGACGAGTCGCCCGACCTGTGGGACCCGGATCTCGGCGACGCCGCCCGCCGACTGCTCACCTCCGCCGTCCGCTGTTTCGCCGCAAACGGTTACCACGCGACAACGACCCGGGACATCGCGGCCGGCGTCGGCCTCAGTCCGGCCGCCCTCTACGTGCACTTCCCCGCCAAGGAACTGGTCCTCTACGAGATCATCCGCGCCAGCCACGAACACGCCCTGGCACACATCCGGTGTCCGGCACAGCCCACGGCGGCCGAGACGCTGCGCACGCTGGTCTCCCGCTACACGGCCTGGCACGCCCGCCACCACGTCGCCGCGCGCGTCGCCCAGTACGAACTCACCGGGCTGACCGCCGCGCACTACGAGGAGATCCTGCACCTGCGCCACCAGACCAACGAGGTCGTCCGGCACGCCGTCGCCGTGGGCGTCGCCGACGGGACGTTCGCCCCCGTCGACGTCAAACGCGTCGTCCGCGCGATGCTGTCGCTGGGCATCGACCTGGCGCGCTGGTACCGACTGGACGGCACCGATCACCCGGAAGAACTCGGCGAGTTCTACGCCGACCTGGCCCTGCGGATGGTCAGCCGCGACACGGCACCACCTGACTATGCGCTTAGTCAGCCCCGGCCGGTGCACAGGTCAGGATTCGAGAAGCGCCGGCCACACCGCCGCGATTAGCGTCACCGGCATGGCATCCATCGAATCCATCACCCTCGAAGTGGCCGATCCGACGGCCGCCGAACGCTTCTACAGCAACGCTTTCGGCCTGGACACGGCGATCCGCCTGCGGGCGTCGACAGCCCCGACCACCGGCTTCCGCGGGTTCACCCTGTCGCTCACCGTCGCCCAGCCGGCCAACGCCCGTGCTCTCGCCGACGCGGCCCTCGCGGCCGGCGCCACCGAACTGAAACCGGTCGCCAAGTCCTTCTGGGGCTACGGCGGCGTCCTCCAGGCCCCGGACGGCACGATCTGGAAGGTCGCGACGTCGGCGAAGAAGGACACCGGCCCGGCCACCGAGGACATCGAGAAGATCGTGCTCCTGTTGGGAGCCGAGGACGTCGCCGCCAGCAAGAAGTTCTACGTCGGCCACGGCCTCGCCGTGGCGAAGAGCTACGGCCGCAAGTACGTCGAGTTCGACACCCCGACCAGCCCGGTCAAGCTGGCGCTCTACGGCAGGCGCGCCCTCGCGAAGGACGCGGGCGTCCCGGCCGAGGGCAGCGGTGCGCACCGGATCGCGATCAGCACCGACGCCGGCCCGTTCACCGACCCGGACGGCTTCGCGTGGGAGTCCACGGTGGCTAGCGCAGCAGGACCGGCAGCTCGCTGAGCGCGTTGACGAGCAGGGCGACCTCCCGGACCGGCGCGGTCGCGCCGGCCGGCCGGTGCAGGCCGGGGAACCGGGCCAGCAGCGAGCCCAGCGCGATCCGTGCCTCCAGCCGGGCCAGCGGCGCACCCAGACAGCGGTGGATGCCGTGGCCGAACGCGACGTGGGCGGACGCGTCCGCCCGGGTGATGTCCAGGGCCTCCGGCTCGGTGAACCGCCGCGGGTCCCGGTTGGCTGTCCACAGCACGGACACCACGACCTCGCCCTGCGGGATCTCGGTGTCGCCGATGGTCACCGGCGCGTCGGTCATGGCCGGGATCGCCACCAGCACCGGCGAGTCGTAGCGGAGCAGTTCCTCGATCGCCGTCGGCAGCCGGTCCGGTTCGGCGATCAGGAGCCGCAACTGTTCGGGATGATCGAGCAGCGTGTGCACGGCCAGCGCGATGAGACCGGCCGTGGTCTCGTGCCCGGCGACGAGCAGCAGATGGACCATGGACGTCAGCTCGTCCTCGGTCAGCCGGTCCTCGCCGTCGCGCACCGCGATCAGGTCGGACAGCAGGTCGTCGCTCGGCTCGGTGCGCTTGCGCGCGATCAGTTCCCGGATGAAGTCCATCATGTCGCTGACGGCGCCGACGTAGGTCTCCGCCGTGTGTGCCGGCCCGCTGATCGCGATCCGGGACCACCGCCAGAACTGGTCCCTACGGTCGGCCGGCACGCCGAGCAGTTCGCAGATCACGTTGATGGGCAACGGATACGCGAACTCGGCGACGAGGTCGACGGGGTGGTCGCCGCGCGCGGCGAGACCGTCGAGCAGGTCGTCGGCGATCTCCTGGATGCGGGGCGCCATCGCGTCCACCCGCCGCCGGGTGAACGCGGCCATGACCAGCCGGCGCAGCCGGGTGTGGTCGGGCGGGTTCTTGGCGAGCATGTGGTTGTCGTGCGCACGGACCAGGTCCGGCGGCATGACGTCGGTGTGCGGGCCGCCGTTCTCCTCCTTGACCAGGTGTGGGTGGTTCAGCGCCTGGCGGACCTCGGCATGTCCGGTGACCAGCCACACGGGAACGCCGGTGAACAGCGTCACGTGCTGCACCGGGCCGGTGGCCGTCAGCTCGGCGAACGCCCTGCGTCGAGCGGATTCCACGGTCTCGGTGAAGGGTGAAGGTGCCGGGCGGACGGTCATTGGTAGTCAGGGGCGCAGTACCCGACGGGCCTGGTTCCCCATCCCCCTTTCAATCCGTACGTGCGGTTTTCCCGCATACGGCTTACCGATGATCTTCTTGACATGGTTACGCCGCCCCCGGATAACGGATAGTCCCACGAAGCCGAAACAGGCCATGCCCGTTGAACCACTCTTCCGTCCACTGCCCAGCTTGCCCGGCGC
>DASZXM010000481.1:0-1678 GCA_035546415.1 Pseudonocardiaceae bacterium | reverse complement strand
GCCGGTGGGCGTAGTAGTGGGCCAGGAACTCGGCCTTGTACGTGGCCATGTCCACGCTGACCGGGCAGTCACCCTTGCACCCCTTGCACGACAGGCACAGGTCGAGTGCTTCCTTGACATGCGGATCGCGCCAGCCGGGTCCGTCCCGTAGGTGGCCGCTCATCATCTCGAACAGCAGCCGGGCGCGGCCGCGGGTGGAGTGCCGTTCCTCCCGGGTCACCATGAAGCTCGGGCACATCGTGCCGCCCTCGGTGTGCCGGCACTTGCCGATGCCGAAGCACCGGTTCGTCGCGTCGGCGAAACCCCGTTCGTCGTCGGGGAAGGCGAAGTGGGTCGACACCTGGCGTGGCCGGTGGTCCGGGCCGAGCGCGAGGTTCTGGTCCGGCCGGTACGGGTGGACGATCTTGCCGGGGTTCATCATGCCGTCCGGGTCCCAGATCGCCTTGAACTCACCGAACGCCTCGACCAGTTCCGGTCCGAACATCTTGACCAGTTGATTGGCCCGCAGTTGGCCGTCGCCGTGCTCGCCGGACAGCGACCCGCCGTAGCGGACGACCAGGTCACCAGCTGCGTCCAGGAACCGGGTGAAGTTCTCCACACCGCCCGCGGTCCGCAGGTCCAGATCCAGCCGGCTGTGCACACAGCCCTGACCGAAGTGTCCGAACAGGACGGTGTGATAGTCGTGCTGCCGGAGTAGAGCACAGAAGTCGCGCAGGTAGTCACCGAGCCGGTCCGGGTCGACGGCGGCATCCTCCCAACCGGCCAGTCCGGAGTGTTCACCGGGCAGCCGGGTGTACTCGATCGTGCTGCGCCGGACCTCCCAGACCTCGCCCTGCCGCCGCTCGTCCTCGAACACGCGCGGCGCGCCCGGGGCACCGACCCGGCCGGCGGCCTGCTCGACGGCGGCGTTCGCCCGCTCCTGCGTGTCGGCGCCGTACTCGGCCAACAGCCACGCACCGCCCTCGGGCAGTTCGTCCATGCCGGGGATGTGCTCGTCGTGTTTGGCAAGGTTGTCCAGGACGCCGGCGTCGAAGCACTCCAAACCGATCAACGCGGGATCACGCAACACGGCCATGTGGTCGGCCGCGGTCGCCGCGTCCGGGTAGCCGACCACCAGGAGGGCGTGGTGCGGTGGATCGGGTACCAGCCGCACCGTGGCCTCCAGTACCAGCACGCACGTCGACTCGGTGCCCACCAGCGCCTTCGCCACGTCGAACCCGTTGTCGGGCAGCAGCGAGTCCAGGTTGTACCCGGACACCCGCCGCGGGATGTCCGGATAGCGCAGGCGGACCAGGCCGGCGTACCGCTCACCCAGGGCTGCGAGGCCACGGTAGATCTGGCCCTCCCGCCCGGGTCGTGCACACAGCTGCCGGAGGGTGTCCCGGTCCGCGGGACCGACCGTCAGCCGGGTGCCGTCATAGGTCAGCACGTCCAGGGACAGGACGTTGTCGACGGTCTTGCCGCCCAGCACAGAGTGCGTGCCGCACGAGTTGTTGCCGATCATGCCGCCGAGCGTGCAGCGGTCGTGGGTGGCTGGGTCCGGTGCGAAGGTCAGGCCGTGCTCGCCCGCCGCGGACCGCAGGTGGTCGCAGAAGACGCCGGGCTGGCCGGGAGCCCACGGCGTCCTGCGCCTCGCAGGATAACTCTTGCCCGCCCACGGCATCCACCGGCCAACGTG
>DASZXM010000480.1:0-2437 GCA_035546415.1 Pseudonocardiaceae bacterium | reverse complement strand
GTCTACACCAACCTGATGGCCAGGCAGAACCTGCTCGCCGCCGCCGACACCGCCGAGCGCTTCCCGGACCGGGCGGCCGAACTGAACGTCGACGACGACCAGATCGCGTACTGGCGCAAGGCGGCCGGCGCGATGACGGTGCCCTTCGACGACCGGATCGGCGTGCACCCGCAGTCGGAGGGCTTCACCGACCACCAGGTGTGGGACTTCGAGGCGACCCGGCCGGACGCGTACCCGCTGCTGCTCACGTACCCGTACTTCGACCTGTACCGCAAGCAGGTCGTCAAACAGGCCGACCTGGTGCTGGCGATGTACCTGTGCCCGGACGACTTCACGTCCGAGCAGAAGCGCCGCAACTTCGACTACTACGAGGCGCTGACCGTCCGGGACTCGTCGCTGTCGGCGTGCGTGCAGGCGGTGCTGGCGGCCGAGGTGGGCCACGTCGACCTGGCCCGCGACTATCTCGGCGAGGCGGCGCTGATGGACATCGCCGACCTGGAGCACAACACGAGGGACGGCGTGCACGTCGCGTCGCTGGCCGGCGCGTGGCTGGCGCTGGTGGCCGGGTTCGGCGGCATGCGGCACCGCCCGGGCGAGGCGCTGCGGTTCGCGCCGCGCGTGCCACCGGGGTGCACCCGGCTGGCGTTCCGGATGTTCTTCCGGGGCCGGATGCTGGCCGTGGAGGTCACCGACGGGACGGCGACGTACACCGTGCTGGACGGCGACCCGATCGAACTGGGCCACTTCGGCGAGACGTTCACGGTCGGCGGCGACCCGGTGGTCCGCACCGTGCCGCCGCTGGTTCCGCGCACGCCACCGACCCAGCCGGTCGGCAGGTCACCGCATCGCAGGCCGATGGACGCCTAACGCTTCGAACCGAACCTGGCCATCAGCTTGGTCATCGTCTCGACGCCCTGCCGGCGCCGGGTGTTCTGGAAGGCACGGATCAGCCAGTCGCCGTCCTGCCGTACGACGACCATGGTCTGGACCGACCCGTTCGGGTTGCCGGTGTGGTTGCGTTTGGCGGTCGACCCGACCGTGTGCACGAGCGCGACGTCCGGCGCCAGGTAGCTGACGTGCGTGATGCGGGCGTCCAGCGTGGTGCCCTTGAGCACGCCGTCGAACAGCGGACGGTGCGACTCGGCGATCTCCTCACGGCCGTGCGCGTGCCCGCCGAAGAAGGTGATGTAGTCCGCGTCCTCGGTGAACACCGCGCCGTAGGCGTCGGCGTCGCCCCACGCCCGCTGCATCTCCTCGACGGTCGCCTGTACGGTCCCGGCCATCCCCAACCCCCTCGTTGTTGAAGACTCTTAGTATCGGGGTCATCTTAGCGGATGAGATATCAGTGTCGCCACCGGCTTCTGGAACGTCCCGGTTATCGTGGACCGGTGCCCACGCTGACCCTGCTCGCCGAGCCCGAATGGCAGGCCAGGGCGGCCGCGCACGTGCGGCGCGTGACCGCGTGGACGGTCCCGCACCGGGAGCGCAAGGCGCGCGGCGAGAAACACCCCGTGCTGGACTTCCTGTTCACCTACTACTCGCACCGCCCGTCCCGCCTGGAACGCTGGCATCCCGGCATCGGCGTCGTCCTGGCAGGCGCGCCGGTCCGCCGCGGCTATGTCGCCACCGCCGATGGCACGACCGTCGACCCGGCCGGCTTCACCGCGACCCGCAGGCACACGGCGCAGTTCGTGCACGGCCTGCTGTCCGCGTCCGCCGGCCGGCCGCCCCGGTTGGGCTGTTTCGGCCTGCACGAGTGGGCGATGCTGTACCGGGCCTCGGCCGCCGATGTCCGGCACGCCGACTGGCCGCTGCGCCTGGGCCGCGGCGGCACGGACGCCGTCGTCGAGTCACTTCCGTTGCGCTGCACGCACTTCGACGCGTTCCGCTTCTTCACGCCACCGGCTCGGCCGCGGAACGCCACGACACCCACGCGGGAGCGGCAGCACGAACTGGAACAGCCGGGTTGCCTGCACAACAACATGGATTTGTTCAAGTGGGCGTACAAACTCGACCCGTTCGTGCCGTCGGAGCTGCTCGCCGACTGCTTCGCGCTCGCGCTGCGCATCCGGGAACTGGACATGCGCGCGAGCCCGTACGACCTGAGCGCACTCGGCTACCCGCCGGTGCCGATCGAAACGGCAGCCGGTCGCGCGGAATACGCCCGTGCACAAGCGGAATTCGCCGACGATGCCGCGCCGCTGCGCACCGCGCTGATCGACGTGTGCGAGACGCTGCTGAGCCTGTAGGCCGGGGCAGATCGACACTGTCCTGTGTGGACACGGACGGGCGTTGGTCACCGCCCGTTCGACGCGCCCCTGACCTCCACGCCGGGCAGGCCGGACAGGATCGCGGCCGCCGCCTTCAGCCCCGGCACGTCCAGGTCCGGCAGTTCCACCACCCGCAGCGCGGGCCACGGGCCGACCCGGGTCAGCTC
>DASZXM010000479.1:0-1908 GCA_035546415.1 Pseudonocardiaceae bacterium | reverse complement strand
CGCAGCTGGTCGGGTCCGATGCCGGACAACGGGTCCAGCGCGCCGCCGAGCACGTGGTAGCGGCCCTTGAACTCGCCGGTGCGCTCCACGGCGAGCACGTCCTTGGGTTCCTCGACGACGCACACCACGTTGGGGTCGCGGCGCGGGTCGGAGCAGATCCGGCACCGCGTCTCGGCCGACACGTTGCCGCAGATCTCGCAGAACACCACGCCTTCCTTGACCCGCTGCAGCGCTTCCTGCATGCGGGTGATGTCGGCCGGGTCGGCGGCGAGCAGGTGGAACGCGATGCGCTGTGCGCTCTTCGGCCCGACGCCGGGCAGCCGGCCGAGCTCGTCGATCAGGTCCTGGACCGGTCCCTCGTACACGAAGTCCCGCCTAGAAGCCGGGCAGGCCCAGGCTGCCCAGGTCGCCACCGCCCAGGCCACCGGCCAGCGGCCCCATCTTGCTGGCGGCCAGGTTCTGCGCCTTGGTGTTCGCGTCGCGCACCGCCGCGACGATCAGGTCCGCGAGTGTCTCCACGTCGTCCGGGTCGACCACTTTCGGGTCGATCTCCAGGCCCTTCAGCTCACCGGCACCGGTGACCACGGCCGACACCAGGCCGCCGCCCGCCGTGCCGGTCACCTCCGTCTCGGCCAGCTCCTGCTGCGCGGACATGAGCTGCTGCTGCATCTGCTGTGCCTGCTGCAGGATCGCCTGCATGTCAGGCATGCCACCACCGGGCTGCACCGCAGCTCCTCTCGTTGGTACGTGATGTCGACACCAGCCTAGCCTCGCCGGCACTGCTAGCGTGCGTGCCGTGTTCGCGCGCCGCAGTCGACAGTTCGCCGTGATCCCGCTGGCCGCAGCGGCCTTCGCGCTGGTGGGCTGCCAGAGCGGGACGTCCGGTGCGGCGGCGCCCGCCGGGTCGCTGACCACCGCACCGACGACCGTCCAGGTCACGACCACGGTGGCACCGACCACCACGACAACGCACACAACGACACCGACGACCGCCGCCACCACGACCGCTCCGGCGCCCGACGGGCACGGGCAGGTCGTCGTGCTCGACCCGGGACACAACGGCGGCAACGCCGGCCATCCGGCGCGGATCAACGCGCTGGTGCCGGCCGGGCGCGGGCAGCGGAAGGCGTGCAACACCACCGGGACGTCCACCGACGCCGGCTATACCGAGCACGCCTTCACGTGGGACGTGGCCAACCGCGTCCGGGCCGTCCTGGTGGCGAAGGGATACCGGGTGGTCCTCACCCGGTCGAGCGACACCGGCGTCGGACCGTGCGTCAACGAACGCGCCGCGATCGGCAACGACGCGCACGCGGCGGCCGTGGTGTCCATCCACGGCGACGGCTCCACGGTATCCGGCGCGCACGGCTTCCACGTCGAGTACTCCAACCCGCCGCTGAACGCCGAGCAGGGCGCGCCGTCCGTGCGGCTGGCCACCACGCTGCGCGACACCGTGCGGTCGGCCGGTTTCCGCACCGCGAACTACATCGGCGGCAACGGCCTGTGGGGCCGCCCGGACCTGGGCGGCCTGAACCTGTCCGACCGGCCGACGGCGCTGATCGAGTGCGGAAACATGCGCAACGCGGCCGACGCTGCCGTGATGAGCAGTGCCGCGGGCCGGCAGCGGATCGCGAACGCCGTCGCGGCGGGGATCATCGCCTACCTGGCCGGATGACCAGTTGTCCACAGATCTATGGACAACTTCCTGCCCTGTGGACAACTCAGTGGATACGGCGTGCCCGCAACTGCTTGGTGAGCAGGTCGACGGCGACCGTGTCGGGGTCACGCTGCACCGGCGCCGGAGCGGCGACCGGCTGGGCGGCGATCGAGATGTCCTCGTCCCGTGGGTCCGGCGGCGGTTCCTCGTCGTCCGGCGGCTCCGGCGGCGGGGGCACGTCCCGCTCCACC
>DASZXM010000478.1:0-2900 GCA_035546415.1 Pseudonocardiaceae bacterium | reverse complement strand
CCGACCGCGCTGCGCGGCGACGGCCCGCGGCAGGCCACGGCGGCGACCGCCCCGGCGCGCACCACGACTGCGGCGCCGGCCGCCGAGCACGTGTGGCCGCCCGCGCGGATCCGGGTGCCGAACCTGGACGAGGGGCAGCTGCGGCAGTTGGGCACCACCTGGACCATCGAGCTGCGTCATGCGCTCGCGACGCACATGCCGCAGGTCAGCGGGGTGTCGGTGCAGCCGTGGGGCGGCGAGTCCGAGCAGGTGCAGCCCGGCCAGACGTACCTGGACACGTTCGTCACGTTCACCGTGCACGGCAAGCCGTCCGGCATGTCCGTCCAGGTCGACGCGCCCGGTTCGGACACCACGTCACCGGAGCAGGCGTGCGCCGAGGAGTCCGATGCGCACTGCCACATCACCTGGGACGGCCCCACGGCGCTGGTCGTCGACCCATTGACCACCGGCACCGGCAGCGGCGCTGCGCGCATCCTGTCGGTCCGCCAGTACCGGGCCGACGGCTCGGTGGTGTCCGCGACCGCCTACAACTACGACCCCGTCCACGGCACCCAGCGCCCGACGTCCGCGGACGTGCCGCTGACCGTCGCCCAGCTGACGGCCGTGGCGGAAGACCCGGCGCTGTCGTTCGGATGAGCGAGCGGTCGCTGTCGGCCCAGTTCGCGGCGGCGCTGTCCGACGAACCACCGCTGGGCTTCGACCCGGACGAGCTGATCATCCGGGCGTCCCGGTTGCTGTCGCTGCTGCGCGACGACGACGCGGAACGCCCGGATGACCAGGCCGATTAGACTTGCCGGACGTGAGCAAGCCGAACATCCCGGACGTGTTGGCCGCCAGGTACGCCTCCGAGGCGCTGGCCACCCTGTGGTCGCCGGAGCACAAGATCGTGCTGGAGCGCGAGCTGTGGCTGGCGGTGCTGCGCGCCCAGGCCGACATCGGCCTGCCGATCGAACCCGCGCACATCGCCGACTACGAGCGCGTCGCCGGGCAGGTGGACCTCGGGTCGATCGCCGCCCGGGAACGGGTCACCAAGCACGACGTGAAGGCCCGCATCGAGGAGTTCAACGCGCTGGCCGGCCACGAGCTCGTGCATACCGGCATGACCAGCAGGGACCTGACCGAGAACGTCGAGCAGCTGCAGATCCGCCGGTCCCTGGAGCACCTGCGGGTCCGGTTCGCGGCCGTCCTGGCCCGGCTGGCCCGGCTGGCCACCGAGCACTCCGACCTCGTGATGGCCGGCCGGTCGCACAACGTGGCCGCGCAGGCGACCACCCTCGGCAAGCGGTTCGCCAGTGCCGCCGACGAGTTGCTGGTCGCGTTCGCCCGGCTGGACGACCTGATCGCCCGGTACCCGCTGCGCGGCGTCAAGGGCCCGGTGGGCACCGGCCAGGACATGCTCGACCTGCTCGGCTCGCCGGACGCCGTGCGCCGCCTGGAGAACGCCGTCGCCGAGCACCTCGGCTTCGAACACGTGCTGACCAGCGTCGGCCAGGTGTACCCGCGGTCGCTGGACTTCGACGTGCTGTCCTGCCTGGTGCAGCTGGCCGCGGCACCGGCCAGCCTGGCCACCACGATCCGGCTGATGGCCGGCCACGAGCTGGTCACCGAGGGCTTCCTGCCCGGCCAGGTCGGGTCGTCGGCCATGCCGCACAAGATGAACACCCGCTCCAGCGAGCGGATCAACGGGTTCGCCGTGATCCTGCGCGGCTACCTGTCGATGATCGGTGAGTTGGCCGGTGCGCAGTGGAACGAGGGCGACGTGTCGTGCTCGGTGGTGCGCCGCGTCGCGCTGCCGGACGCGTTCTTCGCACTGGACGGCCTGGTGGAGACGACGCTGACGGTGCTGGACGGGTTCGGCGCGTATCCGGCGGTGATCGCCCGCGAACTGGACCGGTACCTGCCGTTCCTGGCCACCACGAAGGTGCTGATGGCGGCCGTGCGGGCGGGCGTGGGCCGGGAGACGGCGCACGAGGTGATCAAGGAGCACGCCGTCGCCGTCGGCCTGGGGATGCGGGAGCGCGGCGCGGAGCGCAACGACCTGGTCGACCGGCTGGCCGCCGACCCGCGGCTGCCGTTGGACCGCGAGCAGCTCACCCTGCTGCTGGCCGACCGGGTGTCGTTCACCGGGATGGCGGGCACGCAGGTCGACGAGGTGGTGGAGAAGGTCGCGAAGGTGTTGGAGCGCTTCGGCGGTGCCGCCGAATATTCACCTGAGCCGATCCTGTAGCGCCGGTACCGTCGGATCATGGCCGCTGTCGTCTCCGAACTCGTGTACTACCCGGTCAAGGGCTGTGCCGGCGTGCCGCTGTCGACGGCCCGCCTGACCGAGACGGGAATCACGCACGACCGGCAGTTCATGCTTGTCGACCCGGACGGTGCCTTCCGCAGCCAGCGCAAGACGCCGTCGATGGCGGTGCTGCGGCCGCGCATCGTGGGCGGCCGGCTGGTGGTGGAGGCGCCCGGCGTCGACCCGATCGAGCTGGACCCGGTCGACGACGGGCCGCGCCGCGACGTGAGCTTGTTCCACAAGTGGTTCGGCACCGGCGTCGACCAGGGCGACCTGGCCGCCAAGTGGTTCTCGGCCGCGCTGAACCTGCCGTGCCGGCTGGTGAAGGTGCCGCCCGACCACGACCGGGACGGCTGGGGTGAGCACCCGGGCAAGGTCGGTTTCGCCGACGCGCACGCCGTGCTGGTCGCGGGCGAGTCGTCACTGGCCGAGCTGAACCGGCGGATCACCGCGCGCGGCGCCACGGCCGTCCCGATGAACCGGTTCCGGCCCAACATCGTCGTGACCGGCTGGCCGGAGCCGCACACCGAGGACCGGTTCCGGCTGATGCGGATCGGCACCGTCGAGTTCGGCTATTCGGTGCGCGCGATCCGCTGCGCCGTGCCGATGGTCG
>DASZXM010000477.1:0-2363 GCA_035546415.1 Pseudonocardiaceae bacterium | reverse complement strand
ACCGCCCCCGTCACCGCCGACATGCGGGCCCGGGCGGCCATCGACCCGGACGCGTCCACCGCGAACAGCACCAGGTTGCCCTCGCGGCCCTCGCGCACCGCCCGCCGCACGTCCTCCGTGCGCACGACCAGGCCCGGTCCGACGCGGCCGCGACCGCGCTGGTGCGGTGCGGCGGCCGACAGCGTGCCGACCAGGTGCAGTCCGGCACCGTCGGCCGACCCCGGGTCGGCGGCGCGCACCACGCGGCCGAAGCCGGACCGCGCCCGGGATCGCCGTCCCGGCGCACCCTCACCGACGCCCGGCACCTGCAACAGGCGCGCCCGGAACTCCGCGGCCGGCGGTCCCGGTGGCTGTTCGGTCGCCGGCCCTTCGCCCTGTTGCGGCGTGCCCGACGACGATGGTCCGTCCGCCGGCCGGCCACCACCGGACGGATCGTCGTCGTCCGGGCCCGCACCGTCCTCGACCTGCTCGGCGGCCGATCGCATCGCGTCGGACAGCTGCTGGTCGTCCAGCTCCGGCTCGTCGAACGGGTCCCTGCGGCGCCGGTGCGGCAGGGCCAGCCGCACCGCGACCGCCACGTCCTCCTCGGCGACCGCGTCCGCCTCGCGCCATGCCGCGTGCGCGATGGCCGTCCGAGCGACGACCAGGTCGGCGCGCATGCCGTCGACCTCCAGGGCGGCGCAGATCGCGGCGATCCGGCGCACCTCGGCGTCCGGCAGCACCACGTCCGGCAGCGCCGCACGCGCCGACACGATCCGCGCCGCGAGATCCCGGTCGGCCGCGGCCCACCGCGCGGCGAACCCGGCCGGGTCGGCCTCGAACGCCAGCCGGCGCCGGATCACCTCGGCACGGACGGCGACATCCCGCGCCGCGACCACCCGCACGGTCAGCCCGAACCGGTCCAGCAGCTGCGGCCGCAGCTCGCCCTCCTCCGGGTTCATCGTGCCGACCAGCAGGAACGTCGACGCGTGCGACACGGACACGCTGTCGCGCTCCACGTGTGCCCGGCCCATCGCGGCCGCGTCCAGCAGCAGGTCGACCAGGTGGTCGTGCAGCAGGTTGACCTCGTCGACGTACAGCACGCCGCGGTGCGCGCCGGCCAGCAGGCCCGGCTGGTAGGCGCGGACGCCCTCGGTGAGCGCCCGTTCCAGGTCCAGGGAGCCGATCAGCCGGTCCTCGGTGGCGCCGACCGGCAGCTCGACCAGCCGGGCGGGCCGGGCCTTGGCCACGGCATCGACGTGCGGGCCGTCCGGGCACGCCGGGTCGGGCGCGTCGGGGTCGCAGGCGAACCGGCAGCCGTCGACCACGTCCAGTTCGGGCAGCAGACCGGCGAGCGCGCGGACGATCGTCGACTTGGCGGTGCCCTTCTCGCCGCGCACCAGCACACCGCCGATCGCCGGGTGCACGGCGTTGAGCAGCAGGGCCAGCCGCAGGTCGTCGTGGCCGACGACGGCGGAGAACGGGAAACCGGGCATGCCGGGCCTTCCTTTCTCGGGTGTCCACGCCCGGGTCAGGGTGGCGGGTGCGGCGGACCGCACCCGAGCGCGGGCGGAGTGTCCTGGCTCCCGGATCGCGGTGGTGCGCCGCCTTCCCAGGGCGTGAGCCCCGGTGGCACGCGTGGCGGACCACTCCCCGGTGACAGTGGCGGGACCGCGCCGGATTCGCACCGGCTTCCTCGCGCACCCTCGCTCTGGGTCCCAGGCATCGTCGCATCCGCGCAGGGTGACCACCAAGTGCTGTCCGACTCGCGGGACGCAGACCACACGATCACGCCCGCCGGCGGACCCTAGGATGCCCGGGTGACCGCCACGACGAGCCAAGCCAACAGGGTGGACCCGGACCGCGTCTTCGACTGGGTGGACACGCACGCCGACGAGCGCAGGGCCGCCGGTCTGAAGCGGCAGCTGCGACCCCGTCCGGCCACGTCGGCAACGCTCGACCTGGCCGGCAACGACTACCTGGGCCTGACCAGGGACAAACGGGTGATCAGCGCGGCGGCCGCCGCGGCGCTGAAGTGGGGTGCGGGTTCGACGGGTTCCCGGCTGGTCACCGGTTCGACGGAGCTGCACACGGAACTGGAACTGGAACTGGCGTCGTTCACCGGTGCCCAGGCGGCCCTGGTGTTCGGCTCCGGCTACACGGCGAACCTGGCGGCGATGACGGCCCTGTCCGGCCAGAACTCGGCGATCGTGGCCGACCAGTACATTCACGCGTCCCTGATCGACGGTTGCCGGCTGGCCAAGGCCGAAGTGGCGGTCGTCGGGCACTGCGACCCGACCGCGGTCGGCCGCGCACTGGCCGGTCGCACCCGCCCGCGGGCGATCGTGGTCACGGAGTCGGCGTTCTCGGTGGACGGCGACGTC
>DASZXM010000476.1:0-7040 GCA_035546415.1 Pseudonocardiaceae bacterium | reverse complement strand
CTCCAGGATCGTCGTGTCGCCCTGCGCCAGCACCCGGTCCAGGATGAGTTCCGCGCCGAGGAACTGGCTCTCCTCGTCCCGGCGCACCCGCCCGACCCGGCAGTAGCGCGTCGCCACCACGGCGGGCGCCTGCACCGAGTGCTCGCCGTAGTGCAGCACGAAGCTCCTGGTCACGCGGTCGGCCGTGGCGCGCAGCACCTGTCGGACCCGCATCCGGCTCACGGTGCGGTCCGGGCCGACGGTGAGCCGGTCGACCACGCACAGCCGTTCCAGTTCGGGCTCCTGCGGCATCTCCAGCTGTTTGGCCAGCCGGGCGGCGACCCCCGCCATCGGCAGCAGCTGCTCGACCCGGAACACCCCGGGCGCCGGGCGCACCCACCGGCCACGCGGCCGACGCGGGCCCAGCAGGCCGGTGAGCGCGGTCTGCGGCAGGCCGAGCACGCGTTCCAGCACCTGCACGCCGCGGATCGAGTCGGGCCGTTCCGGTCGGCTGCGGCCGGTGCGCCAGTAGCTCAGAGTCGTCGTGCTCAGGTGCACGTCGACCTCGGCGAGGCGGAACTGGAGCCGTTGCAGGCTCAACCCGCTGACCTCGATGGCCAGGGCGAGCGCTCGGGAGAACGGGCCGTCCCGCAGCGCGCCGGCCAACTGGTCGCGCAGGGGGTGGATGTCCGGCTGCGGGTATCCCGGTTCGCGGAGCGCGGCACGCACGGTCGCGGCCACGATGTCACCTCACTCACGCATCGACCCCGATGCCGACCAGTGTCGACCCGGCGCGAAGCGGGTCACAAGGGCCGTTCGTCGGGCCTCAAGGGGCAAAACAGTTTTTCAGTTCAACTCGCTGGACAAAACAGACTGTACGGTTTGCCGCCGTCCGCTTCCTGTGACGTGCCGCGACCACGTAGCGTTCCCGCTGGCCGGCAGACTGCCACCGGGTCGGTAGATCGACCCCGGCGACTACTCCCCTGCGGCCGGGGGTGGGCACCACGATCGCCGACCCGCACCGGGGGTCGCGCCCCGCACCACCACACCGGGTGCGGGGCGCCCCCTTCCATCAGCCGCCGTATACCGAACTTGCGCTCCCCGTCGTATGCGCTGGCAGGGCCGCCGGCAGTACCGTCGAGCCGTGGTGTCCGGCCGGTCGACAGTGCTCACCATCGCGCGGGCGATCCGCCCGGCGCGACCGGACGTGTTCATCACGCTCGCCATGACAGCGGCCGTCATCGGTATGACGGCCGGATTCGCGCACTGGCACGACGGCCCGGTCCACCTGGACACGCTCGGTGTGCTGTGGCTGCTGGCGTGCACGGCGCCGCTGCTGTACCGGTGCCGTGCGCCGCTCATCGTGCTGGAGTTGACGTCGCTGGCGACGTTCACGTACTACGCGTCCGGCTACCCCGGCGGTCCGGCGATCCTGGCGCCCACGCTCGCCCTGGTCACCGTGGCGTACGTGCGTGGGCCGCTGATCGCCAGCGCCGCGGGGGCCGTGCTGGTGGCCGTGTGCGTCACGCAGGTCCTGCTCGGCGGTGACCCGAACGGCACGCTCGACCCGAGGCTGCTCGGGTTCGTGCTGTGGGTGGCGGTGGCGATCTGCATCGGCACGTTCGGCCGGATGCGCCGGGCGGCCGTGGAGTCGGCGAACGAGCGGGCCGCCGAGGCCAATCGGTTGCGGGCCGAGGAGCAGCGGCTGAGCATCGCCCGCGAGGTGCACGACGTCGTGGCGCACAGCCTGGCGATGATCAACGTGCAGGCCGGTGTCGCTGCCCACGTGGCGGACCGTCGCCCGGACGAGGCGAAGGCGGCGCTGCTGGCGATCAAGGAGGCCAGCCGGTCGGCACTGACCGACCTGCGGGCCACCCTCGGCGTGCTGCGCTCCGGCGACGAACGGGCCCCCACACCCGGGCTCGGCAGGCTGCCCGACCTGGTCACCGTCGCCGGCGCGGCCGGCATCACGGTGCGCGCCGAAGGCGAGGCCGACGTGATCGGCACGCTGCCCGCGCCGGTGGACGTGGCCGCGTACCGGATCCTGCAGGAGTGCCTGACGAACGTGGTGCGGCACGGGAAGGACGCCGACACCGTGACGGTGCGGATGACGAGGACGGACGACGAGTTGGCGATCACCGTGCGGGACAACGGCCGTGCGGCCAAACCGCCCGCCGGTGGCGGGAACGGGCTGCGCGGCATGGCGGAGCGCGCGGAGGCGCTGGGTGGCCGGGTGGTCGCCGGGCCGGCCGCGTCGGGTGGTTTCCAGGTGTCGGCGTGGCTGCCGCTGGCAGGGGGTGGGCGATGAGCGTGCGGGTGGTGCTGGCCGACGACCAGGCGCTGGTGCGGGCCGGTTTCCGGGTGCTGTTGGAGACCGAGGACGGGTTCGACGTGGTCGGTGAGGCCGCGGACGGCGCCGGAGCCGTCCAGGTGGCCAAACGCACCACTCCGGACGTCGTGGTGATGGACATCCGGATGCCCGGCGTGGACGGCCTGGCCGCGACCAAACAGATCACCGCCGACCCGGAACTGGCGGACGTGAAGGTGCTGGTGCTGACAACGTTCGACCTGGACGAGTACGTCTTCGAGGCGCTGCGCTCGGGCGCGGCCGGTTTCCTGCTGAAGGACACCGAACCGGTCGAACTGCTGCGTGCCCTGCGGGTCGTGGCGGCGGGGGAGGCGCTGCTGGCGCCGACCGTGACGAAACGGCTGATCAGCGAGTTCGTCGCGCGCCCGGAACACCGCAGGCCGGCGCCGGACGCGCTGGGCGAACTGACCGAGCGGGAACGGGAGGTGCTCGCGCTGGTGGCCGGTGGCATGTCGAACGACGAGATCGCCGCGCACCTGGTGATCAGCCCGGCGACCGCGCGGACGCATGTGAGCCGGATCATCACCAAGCTGCACGCGCGCGACAGGGCGCAACTGGTGGTGCTCGCCTACGAGTCGGGTCTGGTGACGCCCAACCGGCGTTAACGCGGGCGTTTGGCCAGCGCCATGGCGAGGCGGACCACGAAGAAGACGCCCACCGCGACCAGCAAGAGCACCTGCACCAACATGGGTCGGTCCTTCCAGCGCGTTCGTCGCTGCGATAGGTGGCCCAGAGTGCCCCGGCGCCACGCCCGCCGCGGGTAGCGACACTCCCTGCGGCTCCACCCTGATAGACGCCCGCCGGTTCCCGCGGGTTGCCCTTGCCCGCGAAGTGCCCTGACCATCCCGTTCGGGTGGTTACGCTGAGACCGTGACCGCACCGGAGAGCGACGTCGGAGTACCCGCGCCGGCCCAGCGACCTCCGGACCAGGGTCGGCCCACCGACGGCCGGCCGGTCGACCGGCTGCCGGCCATCCACGAGTCGATGCTGCCGCGCGAGCACCCGCTGCACCGGCCGCGGCACGGCCGTGGCCAGCGGGCCGCACTGACCTGCGCCGCCGTGTTCTTCCTGGTGCCCGCCCTGGCGTTCGTGTTCGGGGTGCGGCCGCAGGCGTTCGAGAACCACCGGCTGGCGTCGTTCCCCAGCCTGGCCGACGGGTGGCGCTTCTTCACCGGGCTGACCGACTGGGCGACCGACAACCTGCCACTGCGCGAACTGGGCGTGCACGCCGAGGCCGGCATCAGCCAGGGCCTGTTCGGTGAGCCGCCCGCCTACTCCGACACCGACCGCCAGTCCGGCAGCGGCCCGGTCGCCGGGCCCGTCAACTCCCCGCCGCAGGGCAACGTGTCCCACGACTACTCCCAGGTGATCTCGGGCACGGACGGCTGGCTGTACCTGGCGCAGGACATGACCGCCAAGTGCGACCCGACCCAGCCGGTGAGCGCCACCATCGCCGCGCTGGAACAGCTGCGTCAGGCGATCGACGCGTCCGGGCGGTCGCTGGTGCTGGTGGTGGCGCCGGACAAGAGCACCGCGGTGCCGCGGTACCTGCCCGCCGACTACCCGGACAAGCAGTGTGCCGCCGCCGTGGCCAAGACGTTCTGGCCTGCGGTGACCAGCCAGGCGGGTGCGCTGGACCTGCGGGCCGGCCTGGCCGGCCTGGCACCCGTCGAGCAGCGGCCTGCGTACTACCCGCAGGACACGCACTGGACCGACCTGGGCGCGCTGTACATGCTGCGCCAGGTGGTCGACACGATCGCGCCGAACACCACGGCCACGTGGACGTCGGAGCCGGCACGGACGACGAGCTTCCCGTCGGACCTGCCGCCGATGATCGCGGCGTCGGCGCGGAACAGGGAGATCGTCTACCACCTCAGCCCGGACGGCGGCGACGACCAGACGCTGACGCCGCCTGCGTCACTGAACACGCCGCTGCACATCAACCGGGCCGCCATCACGGGGATGATCACCACGCCGACGGCGATCCTGGGCGACTCGTTCATCGACCCGACGCTGCGGTACCTGCCGGCCGCGTTCAGCAACGCGACCGCGTACACCTACGCCGGGCTGGGCGGTGACGCGGCGACGCGGCAGGCCGTCGAGACGGTGATGGCGTCCGGGAAGGTCGTCGTGCTCGAGGTCGTGGAACGCGAGCTGACCGGTGGCACGGCACCGTTCCTGCGACCGGACGTGATCGCCGGCATCAAGGCCTACCTGGCCGCCCACGCGGCGCCGTGAGCTACTTCCCGGGCGCCGACGCGACGCGGTAGTACCGCCCGTCCGCCCGCACGAGGATGACCCCGTCGTGCAGGCCGGGCCGGGCGACCGCCTGCCAGCCGGCGCGGCCGGTGCCGCCGAGTTTCTGGCTGACGTCGGCGCGTGGCAGGCCGACGGCACCGCCGCCGACGACCGTCCCGGCCGCGTCGGTGACCAGGACACAGCCGGCGGCCTGGCCGTTGATCTGCGCCCAGCCGCCGATCACCACGCCGCCGTCGACCGGGCCGGTCTCCACGACACCGGACGTGCCGCCGGAACCCGGCAGCGGCAGCGGTTTCACGGCGCGCAGGTCGATTCGGGTGCCCAGTTCCGGGCCGCCGCAGCCCAGGGTGAAGTCGGACGTGAACGGGTAGACGTGCATCGCGCGCAGCACGGGCACGAACCGCGGGTACGCCAGCAGTTGGGTGATCGCCGGGGCCGCGTCGACCCGCATCGCGACCGCGAGCACCGGCTGTGTCGGATAGCGGTCGCGGTCGACCGTCGCCCACGCGTTGCCGGTGCCGAACGCGCCGATCCCCAGCACCAGGGCGACGGGCACGATCCTGGCGCGCAGGCCGTCCGGCCCGCGCACCGCGAGCAGCACCAGCACCGCGCAGACGGCCAGCAGCGCGATGCCGGCGTACCGGGGCGCGATCGGCTCGGTGTCGCCCAGCCGGCCCCTGGTCACGCCGATGAGCACGGCGGCGAGCAGGATCTGCACCGCGAGGCCGAACCAACCGGCGTCGTCGATCCGGTCGTCCACCTCGAAGTCCGTGGGTTCGGCGCGGCGCAGCGCCGGCCACAGCAGCGCGACGAGCACGCCCGCCGTGACCACGCCGGCGATGATGGCCAGATCGACGGAGTCCTCGGACCAGATCTGGCCGAGCGACTTCAGCATCGCGCCGACGTAGCTGTCCACGCCGAGGATCGCCGGTGCCGGGTATTCCGGTGGCTGCGGCAGCAGTGACCAGCCGACGAACGCGGCGACCCCGAGCACCAGTGGCAGCACGACACGCCAGAGCCGTTCCGCGCGCAGCCACGCGACCACCGCCAGGGCGGGCCACACCACCAGCCCGACACCATGGCTCAGGCTGGCCAGCACCCCGAACAGCACCGCGGGCACCGTCCAGCCGCGGTGCGCGAACGCCAGCGCCACACCGGAACACGCCAGCCCGAGCAGCCACCAGGTGCCCATCATGCCGATGCCGTAGTACTCGGTGGCGGCGGAGGAGAACACCAGCAGCGCCAGGCCGGCGAGCACGGCCGTGCGGCGGGTGCCGGTCAACCGGACCGGCAGCATCGAGGCCAGCGCGGCCAGCAGCACGATCCCGAGCAGCACGGCACACACGCCGAGCACGTTGTTGGAGCCGGCGAACAGTTTCGCGTCCAGCCAGAACACCACGGTGGGCAGCACCGCGGGCTGCCCCTGGTACAGGGTGAACAGCTTGTCCGGCCGCAGCGCTCCGTCCGCCGACGTGGACGTGCCCAGGACGTACCAGAAGTCGTTGAAGTTCAACCGGGGAGCGCGTAGCGCCTCGGCGAACTGGACGGCGACCGGGACCACGACGAGGACCCACAGCGCGACCCGCGCCGGGCGGAACCGGCGTCGACGCGGCTCGGGCAGTGGCGTGATCTCCTCGGTGCCGTCGGCGGCCAGCGCGTCCGACTCGGTGGGCCATTCGCCGCCGATGCGCGACACGATGGTTTCCTCGCTGGCATCGGCGTTGCTCACAACGGGACGGCTCCTCGGACGGACGGCAGGTCAGCTGGCCAAGGATAGCCAGCACGAACCCGGCATCGGTCAGGAATCGACCGCGACGGCCGCCAGCTTGGCCCACACCCGGTGCGGGTCCAGGTCCAGCGGCCGGCCGGCCGGGTCGGCGACGGTGCGATGCAGCAGGACCTGCTGGACCAGCGCCGTCGGCACGCCCGAACGGGCGACGCGGCGCCAGACCAGGTGGTCCTCCAGGCCGTCCAGCAGCGGCTCGTCGGTCCAGCCGGCGAACTCCTCGACCAGGGACCGGCTGACCAGGTAGCCGCTGCCCAGGTAGGGGAGTTCGGCGAGCCTGCGGTCCTCCGGCGGCAGCGCCCCGACCAGGCCGTCGACCGGGTCGCCGACCGGGCAGTGCACCACCTGTGCGCCATCGGCGGCCGCGGCGACGAACCGCTCCACCAGGTGCGGGCGGGCCCGCAGCCCGGCGTCCAGCACGAGCAGCCGGTCCGCCGTCGACTCGGCGAGCAGTTCGTTGCGGGACTGGCCGCGGCCGACCGGCAGTTCGTGCAGCAGGGACCGCTCGTCCCCGACCCCCCGGCCGGGCGGGGTGCCGTCGTGGCAGACGAGTACTCGCGCCGGCCGGGTGGTGCCGACGGCCAGGTCGCGGAGCAGTTCGTCCGGGTCGGGTTCGCCGGGCCTGCGCACGACGAGCACGTCGACGTC
>DASZXM010000475.1:0-6984 GCA_035546415.1 Pseudonocardiaceae bacterium | reverse complement strand
GGACAGCGAAAACGCCCGCCGGAGGGCTCCGGCGGGCGTTCGCGGGGTCGGACCGGTCAGCCGACGGCGGCCGGCGCGGGGGCAGCGGCGCGGGCCGGGCCCAGGCGCAGCACGATGCCCTCGCCGCGCAGCTCGCGGCGGAACCAGAACAACGACACGACCGCGGCCACGCCGACGACCGTGTAGGAGCCGGCCGTGGACACCATCAGGAAGTCGCCGACGGTCTCCTTGGCCAGGATGTAGAGGGTGGTGGCGCCGTTGGTGACGAACACCAGGGCCCACAGCAGGGACACCCGGCGGAAGAACTTCACCACCCGCGGGTGCTCACTGAACGACGTCGGGAACGCGCAGAAATCGTCGGCGAGTTTCGCCAGGAAGGGGCGGCCGAACGGCAGCGACGCAAGCAGGACGAAAGCGATCAGGAAATTCTGCAGTGTCGGCTGCAAGAAGTAGAGGAAAACACTGCCGGTGACCAATCCGAGCACCGTCCGTGCAACCAGCAGGCCAGTGGTCAGAATCAGCACCGCGGGGATCTTGCGGCGCAGCACGACGCGACGGCCCAGCGCCAGCACCGACCAGGACAGGGCCGCGATCAGGCCGCCGTCCAGGCCCACCACGGTGAGCAGCAGGTAGAACAGGCTCAGGGGGATCAGTGTGGACTCGAGCAGGTGCTTTCCCCCGTGGCGCAGCATCGAGCCGAAGGCGGGAAGGTGGACGGTCACGTTGGGTGGCATCTGCTCAGCGGTCTCTCTCACTGGGTGACGTTCGGCTGCTGATCTTGCGGGGATGCACCGGGTCGCTGATCAATGACAGGTGCACCGGGGTGGAGTGGGTGACAATGTACAAGAGACGTCTGTGAGGTCCAGGTCGGTTCACCCTCCGGTCGAAGATCTTTAGTTAACAGTGATCGCCGTGTCCCCTCCATCATGCCGGTCAACTGGGTAAAGAGGTCGCATCCGGAAGAAAATCGGCCATCATCGACGTTGTCACGGTTTGACACGTACTTGACACAGTGCCCGGAACAGCGCGAGCTGAAACCCGGAGGGGGGCTAGGTCGATGGTCAGGAGACCGCTGAGCGGTGGTGACGCGCGGTCACTGCCAGCGGTGCGGCACAGGACGTCCGGACCGGGCGGTGCCGTCGGAGAGGCGTCATGACGGACGCGGTGAGCCTGGTCGTGGCCGTGCCCGCGGCCATCGTGGGTGCCGCGTGCATGGGGTTGGCGAGTGCGGCACAGGCGAAGGCGACGCAGCAGGTGCCGACGAGCAGGACACTGCACCCGAGGTTGCTGGTGGACCTCGTGCGCAGGCCGGTCTGGCTGATCGGCATCGGCGCCACGGTCGCCGGTCTCGGGCTGCAGGTGGTCGCGCTGGGCTTCGGGCCGCTGCTGCTGGTGCAGCCGCTGCTGGTCACGGCGCTGCCGTTCGCGTCGTTCTTCGCGGCGCTGCTGGTCGGCAAGCGGCTGGACAACGTGATCATCGGCGGGGCGTTCACGTGCGTCGCGGGGCTGTCGGCGTTCCTGCTGCTGGCGCGGCCGACGGGTGGCACGGATCGCCTGATCCAGTCGGCGCCGCTCGGCGAGCTGGCCGCGGTCCTGGGTGTGGTGGCGATCGGTGGGCTGGCGCTGTCCGCGACGACGGGCGGACCGGTCCGGGTGCTCGGGCTGGCGCTGGCCACGGGTGTGTTCTACGGCGTGACGGCCGGCCTGATGAAGGTGGTGGCCGGCGAGCTGCGGACGAGCCTGGTGGAGCCGTTCGGCCACTGGACGCTGTACGCGGTGTGCGTCATCGGGCCGATCGGCTTCCTGCTGTCCCAGAACACGTTCCAGCAGGGTCGGATGGTGTCGCCCGCGCTGGCCGTGATCACGACCGTCGACCCGCTGGTCGGCGTGGCCATCGGGGTGTGGTGGCTGGGTGAGTCGGCCGCCACCGGCGCGGCCGTGCTGGCCGGCGAGCTGGTGGCCGCGTTGGTGATCGTGCTGGGCATCGCCGTGCTGTCCCGTCGGGCCGACCACCTGGCGGTCGGCCCGGCGGCCACGGCGCGCGCGGACGTGCGGGTGGAGCTACGCGACTCGACCGCGTAGCTCCATCGTGCAGCACTTCGGACCGCCGCCGGATTTGCGCAGTTCCGAGATGTCCACGCCGACCGGCTGGAAGCCCCGCTCACGCAGTCGCTGGGCCAGTGCGGTGGCCTCCACCGGGAGGACGACGTTGCGCCCGTCCGACACGCCGTTGAGGCCCAGGCAGGCGGCATCGGCCGCGGTCGCGACGACGGCGTCCGGGAACAGCCGGGCCAGGACACGCTGCGAGCCGGGCGAGAACGCGTCCGGGTAGTAGGCGACCGTCGGTGCCACCGGTGAGTCGTCGAGCACCATCAGGGCCGTGTCCAGGTGGTAGTAGCGCGGGTCGGTCAGCCGCAGCGACACGACCGGCACACCGAGCACCTCCTGGGCCTCCCCGTGCGCCTCCGGGTCGGTGCGGAAGCCGGTGCCGGCCAGCAGCAGCCGGCCGGTCCATGCGAAGTCGCCCTCGGCCTCGTTGATCGCGGCCGGCATCACGACGTCCCGGTAGCCGTGTTCGACGAACCAGCGGCGGTAGTGGTCGGCCTCGGCGGCCCGCTCCCGGGCCCGGAACCGGGCGCCGAGCACGCGACCGTCCACGACGGTCCCGGAGTTGGCGGCGAACACCATGTCCGGCAGGCCGGGCTGGGGTTCGATGACGTTCACCTCGTGGCCCAGCTCGGTGTAGACCGCGGCCAGGGCGGTCCACTGGCGCACGGCCAGGTCGGTGTCGACCGGAACGTCCGGATTCATCCACGGGTTGATGGCGTAGTCGACGGTGAAGTACGTGGGCCGGCACATCAGGTACCGGCGCGCGGTAGGGATGCGCTCGGGCAGCACCGGTTCGGATCGCGAGCCGGGGTTGGCGCGAGGCCCAGGGTTGGCGAGAGGCCCGGGGTTGGTGAGAGGCACGGTCGTCATGGATCGAAATGTAGGTCGCCGTCGAACGGCCATCAATGACGCCACATTGCATGATCGGGTGCAGAATGTTGCGTATGGACGCGATAGACCATCGAATCGTTTCGTGCCTGGTCGCGGACGCCCGTTCCAGCTACGCGGACATCGGCGCCCGGGTCGGTCTGTCCGCACCCGCGGTGAAACGCCGGGTGGACCGGTTGCGCGACAGCGGGGTGCTGCGCGGGTTCACGGCGGTGGTCGACCCGGAGGCGCTGGGCTGGGGCACCGAGGCGTTCGTGGAGGTGCACTGTCGGGGCAACGTGATGCCGCACCGGATCACGGCCAGTTTGGAGCCACTGACCGAGGTCGTGGCCGCGTATACGGTTTCCGGAGCCGCCGATGCGATCGTGCATCTGCGAGCGGCCGACATCCACCACCTGGAGATGGCGTTGGAGCGGCTGCGCTCGCTGGACATCATCGACCGGACCGTCTCCACGGTCGTGCTGTCCACGCTTCTGGAACGCCCGCCCGTTCCAGGGCGACATTCGATGTGACGGAAGGCACGTAGGGCAGTGCCTCAACTGGTGTTCAACTGGATATCGGCAGGGTTGACCCCGGTCGGACGAACGATCTGACCTGGGATTTCCCATACTTCGACCGGACGGCGTGCGAGATGCCTCGACCCCCGAAGTATGGGACTACCCTCGCGGACGAGCGACCGATCGACGATCGGCGAGATCGACGGGGAGAAGAGGGATCAGCGAGCCCATGAGCGTTGATGTGGGTGGCAACGGCAGCTCGTCATCAGCGGACCCCGAGGTTCGCAAACTCGACCGGGTGGTGATCCGGTTCGCGGGCGACTCGGGTGACGGTATGCAACTCACCGGCGACAGGTTCACCAGCGAGGCCGCGGCCTACGGGAACGACCTGGCCACACTGCCCAACTTCCCGGCCGAGATCCGCGCCCCGCAGGGCACGCTCCCCGGCGTGTCGTCGTTCCAGCTGCACTTCGCCGACTACGACATCCTCACCCCGGGCGACCGGCCGGACGTGCTGGTCGCGATGAACCCGGCGGCGCTGAAGTCGAACATCCGGGACCTACCGCCGGGCGGCATCCTGATCGTCAACACCGACGAGTTCACCAAGCGGAACCTGGCGAAGGTCGGCTACGACGGCGACCCGCTTGCCGACGACTCGCTGGAGTCGTTCCAGGTGCACAAGGTCGCGATGGCGACGCTGACGCAGGGCGCACTGGAAAGCACCGGCCTGGGCAAGAAGGACGCCGAGCGCGCGAAGAACATGTTCGCGCTGGGCCTGCTGTCCTGGATGTACCACCGGCCGACCGAGGGCACCGAGCGGTTCCTGCGGGAGAAGTTCGGCCGCACACCCGACATCGCCGAGGCGAACATCCTGGCGTTCCGCGCCGGCTGGAACTACGGCGAGACCACCGAGTCGTTCGCGGTCACCTACCAGGTGGCGCCCGCGAAACTGAACCCCGGCACGTACCGGCAGATCACCGGGAACACGGCCCTGGCGTACGGCATCGTCGCGGCCGGACAGCAGGCGAAGCTGCCGATCCTGCTGGGCACGTACCCGATCACGCCGGCGTCGGACATCCTGCACGAGCTGTCCAAGCACAAGAACTTCGGCATCACGACGTTCCAGGCGGAGGACGAGATCGCCGGCATCGGCGCCGCGCTGGGCGCCTCGTACGGCGGCGCGCTCGGCATGACGACCACGTCCGGCCCGGGCATCGCGCTCAAGTCGGAGACCATCGGCCTCGCCGTGATGACGGAACTGCCGCTGGTCGTGATCGACGTGCAGCGCGGCGGCCCGTCCACCGGCCTGCCGACCAAGACCGAACAGGCCGACCTGTTGCAGGCGATGTTCGGCCGCAACGGTGAGGCGCCGGTGCCGGTCGTGGCGCCGCAGTCACCGGCCGACTGCTTCCGCACGGTCCTGGACGCGGTCCGGATCGCACTGACGTACCGGACGCCGGTGCTGTTGCTCTCCGACGGCGCCATCGCGAACGGTTCGGAGCCGTGGCTGATCCCCGACGTGCGCGACCTGCCGGACCTGTCGGTCCCGTTCGCCACGGCGCCCAACGGGCCGGACGGCACGTTCTGGCCGTACCTGCGCGACCCGGAGACGCTGGCCCGGCCGTGGGCGGTGCCCGGCACACCCGGTCTGCAGCACCGGATCGGTGGCCTGGAGAAGCAGGACGGACCGGGCAACATCTCCTACGACCCGGACAACCACGACAAGATGGTTCGCCTGCGGCAGGCCAAGATCGACGGCATCACGGTGCCCGACGTCGAGGTCGACGACCCGTCCGGCGACGCGTCGGTGCTGGTCGTGGGCTGGGGTTCGACGTACGGCCCGATCGGCGCGGCGGCCCGCCGGGTGCGCAACACCGGGCACAAGATCGCGACGGTGCACCTGAGGCACCTGAACCCGTTCCCCGCCAACTTGGGCGACGTCCTCGCGGGGTACTCCCGCGTGGTGGTACCGGAAATGAACCTCGGCCAGCTGGCGTTGCTGCTGAGGGCGAAATATCTCGTGGACGCGGTGAGCTACACCAAGGTCGCCGGCCTGCCGTTCAAGGCGGAAGAGTTGCAGCACGTGTTCACCGACATCATCGAGGGAGGCGTGGCGCGGTGACAACGATCGACCTGGGGCTGCCCGGCCTTGGGGGCCTCGATCTGGTCCCCACGACCGACGAGAAGCAGTCCGCCAAGGAGTACAAGTCGGACCAGGAGGTCCGCTGGTGCCCCGGGTGTGGCGACTACGCGGTCCTGGCTGCGGTGCAGGGTTTCCTGCCGCAGTTGGGATTGAAGCGGGAGAACATCGTGTTCGTCTCGGGAATCGGCTGCTCCAGCCGATTCCCGTACTACATGAACACCTATGGCGTGCACTCCATTCACGGTCGCGCGCCGGCCATCGCGACCGGTCTGGCGGTGTCCCGCCCGGACCTGTCGGTGTGGGTCGTGACCGGCGACGGTGACGCGCTCTCCATCGGCGGCAACCACCTGATGCACACGCTGCGTCGTAACGTCAATCTGAAGATCCTTTTGTTCAACAACAGGATCTACGGATTGACCAAAGGTCAGTATTCACCTACGAGCGAACAGGGCAAGGTCACCAAGTCCACCCCGATGGGTTCGCTGGACCACCCGTTCAACCCGGTGTCGCTGGCGCTGGGCGCCGAGGCGTCGTTCGTGGCGCGGGCGCTGGACTCGGACCGCAAGCAGCTGACCTCGGTGCTGCGGGCGGCCGCCGAGCATCGCGGCACGGCCCTGGTGGAGATCTACCAGAACTGCCCGATCTTCAACGACGGCGCGTTCGACGTGCTGAAGGAGCCGGGTGAGCGGGAACGCCGGATCATCCCGCTGACGCACGGCGAGCCGATCGTGTTCGGCGCCGAGGGCGAGTACGGCGTGGTGCGTGACCCGGCCACCGGGTCGCTGACGGTGCGCAAGGTCGCCGAGGTCGGCGCGGACGCGGTCGTGGTGCACGACGCGACCCTGGACGACCCGGCGTACGCCTTCGCGCTGTCCCGGCTCACCGGATCGGACCTGGCGCACACGGTCACCGGTGTCTTCCGCTCGGTGGACCGGCCGACGTACGACGACCTGGCACGCGCCCAGGTGGCCGACGCCAAGCAGGCCAAGCCGGCCGACCTGCAGGGCTTGTTGCGCGGCAACGACACGTGGACGGTCGCGGGCTGAAGTCCGACTGACGGAACCGGGCTCACCCCGCGGGGTGGGCCCGGTTTCGTGTGCGGGACGGCACATCCGGTCAGGACTCGGTGAAGGGACGACACGCCGGTCGGGCGCGGCTGGACGGCACGCCGTACCGCAGAGGGCTCCAGGACGGGTGCTCGTGAGGTGGCCACAACCCGGGCGACCAGCCCGGACTCGACGAACAGACGACACGCCGATCGCGCACGACCGGGCGACACACGGCACCACCGGGACTCCGGACACACCAGGCCAGCCGCGCTCGGCAGGCACCCACAAACGCGACGAC
>DASZXM010000474.1:0-5241 GCA_035546415.1 Pseudonocardiaceae bacterium | reverse complement strand
CGCCGAGGTCATGGCGACCCCGGCGAAGCAGCCCGGCGACGCCACGCTGGTGCTGGGCGAGCAGAGCTATTCGGACGGCGAGCACATTCCCAGGGCCGACCTGTTCGCCGACAACGGCACGTACTACTTCGCGCACACCCGCGGCGGCCTGCCCGCCCAGGTGCGCGAGCACAACGTCCGGGGCAACGGCGTGTTCGCGCGCGAGGTGGCGGCGGCCAGGTACGCGGCGACCGGCGACCTGTCCACGGCCCGGGTGCGGATGGCGGACGCGCCACTGGACCCGGGCAGCAATGCGCACCGCGACCACACCGACAGCGCCTACCTGGACAACTGGGTCTGGGGCGGTGTGTACGACACGGTCGAGGTGGCCGCGGGCGACCCGCGGGTCAGGGCCGGCATCCTGCGCCTGCTGTCCACCATGGACGAGGTGACGGTCAAGCACACCACCACGAACGGACGGGCGACGCTCACCGTGACGGCGGGCGGCACCATCTTCGGTGGCGGCGAACAGGAGACGCTCATCCTGGACGCCGCGACCGGCGAGCCGATCGAGTTCCAGGGCGGCCAGCAGGGGAAGGCACCCGACCGGATGATCACCTACCAGATCTCCCGGGTCACACTGGCCGACGTGGCGGCCGGCAGGTTCTGACGACGAGGCCGGCACCGGCGGGCAGCCAGGCCCGCGCGGTGTCAGGTCGGTAGGTCGGGAGTGGCGGTCCGGACGACGAGGCCGACCAGTTGGTTGGCCAGGCCGTCGGCGAGACCGTCGGCGAACATGCGCATCGGGGGTGGCGAGCCGTGTTCGGCCATCGCCGTGGCGACGGCGTCGGTCGGGTTCGCGTACGGCCACAGCCCGGCGACGATCACGAAGACGGCCGCAGCGAACTGTTCGGCGGCGGCCGGCGGCAGCCGGGGCAGCCCGCTGCGGACCAGACCGGCCAGCCGGTCGGCGTTCACGGTCGCGCGGCGCTTGAAGTCGCGCGCGAACTCCAGGGAGATGTTGCGTTCCAACACGCCGGCCATCGCACTGATCAGCTCACACAGCAACGGCCGCTCGACGAGCGTGTCGGCGACGATCCGCGCGACCCCCTCGGTGCGTGACGTGTCGCCGGCGTCCCGTCCGCCGGCGTTGTGTCCGGCGGTGTCGCGTCCGGTGGCGTGGTGCCGGGCGGTGTTCGCCGGGAGTCGGTCGTCCATGTCGTCCAGCCAGGCCGTCCACTCGCGGTCCAGCACTTCCAGGAAGATCGCTTCCCGGCTGTCGAAGTAGCGCAGCACGTTGGACTTGGCCAGGCCGACGCGGTCGGACAGTTCGCGCAGGCTGATGTCGGCGACCGGTCGTTGGCGCAGCATCGCCGTCGCCGTGTCGAGAATCGCCTCCCGCCGTGCCCGGACCTGCTCGGGACGGCGGGCACGCTGGAACCCGGACACGGACGCCACCCGGCCAGCTTAACAGGCCAGTGGGCTGTTGTTGGTGCTCCAACCGTGCCCGGTCACTCGGGCCACGGCGACCCCAGGATCGTGTCGACGAAGTCGCCGCGCCGGAAGTCCGGCACGAAGTGCTCCAGCACGTCCGCCTTGACGTTGCCGAACGTCGTCTCCGGCCGCTCCCGGATGCCGTCGGTGAACGCCCGCAGGATGCGGTTCTTGAAGTCCGGCCGCGGATGCAGCGCGGTGATCTCGGCGCGGTCCGCGTCGCTGATGTCGGCGTAGCCGATGCCCAGCACGTCGTACTCGACGCCCGCCGTGACCAGGGCGACCTCCGGCTCCATGAACTGCGGGATGCCGGGTGTCGTGTGCAGGGCGATCGCCGTCCACACGCGTCGCACGCTGTCCTCGGGCACACCGTGGGCCCGGAGGAACCGGCGTGCCTCGTCCGCACTGTCCACTTCGAACCGCCGCCCGGAGCGGCGGAAGCGCTCGGACAGGCCGAGATCGTGGAACATCGCGCCCACGTAGAGCAGTTCCGGGTCGACGCTCAGGTCGCGGTTGCGGCCCTGGAGGGCGCCGAAGAAGTAGACCCGGCGGGAGTGGTGGAAGACCAGTTCGCTCGCGCTCTCCCGGACCAGTTCGGTGGCCTCGCGGGCGATCTTCGTGTCGGGGACGGTGATTCCGGCTGTCATGCCTTCCAGCGTTCGCCGAGCGGACCGGTGCGGGCCACGTCCGTGCGGACCAGCATCCCACGGATACGGACATCACCCGTGGATCAGGGCCGTCGTGAGGCCGACGGTGACGGCCCGGCCGGTGGTGGCGCGGTAGCGGCGGACGATGTCGCGGCGCCGGTGGCGCAACGCCAACCGGCGTTCCGTGCGCAGCAGCAGGTTCCGTTGCGGCGGCGGGAACTCGGTGGCCAGGTGGGCGAGTGTGGCGGCGCGGTCGACGTGGGCGACGTCCAGCAGCCAGGCGATGCCGGGGTCGACGGCGAGCAGTGTCAGGGCGAGGTGTTCGGGCCGGTGTTCGCGTTCCCGGCGGGCCAGCGCCAACCGCAGCGACGCCTCGTACACCGCCTGCGCATCCAGGCCCAGTGGTGGGCGCCGCCGGGCCGCCCGCCTGCGTGCTCGTGCGCCGCCCAACGGGAGCAGCGGTTCGCGGCCGAGCGGGCGGTCGCGCGATGTCGTGATATCGACGTGGATGCCGATCGCCGCCAGGGCTTCCCGGTCGGCGGCGGCCCCGGCACCACCGGGACCGGCGTGGTGCATGGCTTCCAGGACGGCCGTGGTCGTCACGCCGCGCGCTGCGAGGACGTCGCCCGGGTCGACCGTGGTCAGGGCGAGCAGCAGGTGCTCGCTGCCGATGCGTGGATGCCCGAGATCGCGGGCCTGTCGTAGCGCCCGGCCGAGAACACGGCCCACTTCCGGATGGTCTCCGCGAAACATCGAATCCTCCCCGTATCGGACATCGTCAGCATAGGCTGACGTCGTCAGCATACGCTGACGGCCGCTGCTGTCAACATATGCTGACGCCAGGAAAGTCCGGCAGCGCCGTGAACCGCCCGCCGCGGGCGTACGTGTTCGGTGTCGTCCTGCGACCGCGACGAGAGGACGGCTCCCGTGACCACGATGCAACGGATTCCGCGGGCACCGGTCAAACCGGTCGACGGGCGGGCGGTCGGGCGGGCCGGCCTGTTCGGCCTGCTCGGCGTCAACGTCCTGATCGTCACGCTCTTCTTCCTGCAGGCCGGCCCGTCCGCGAACGCGCTCATCACGGTCGCCCGGCTGTTCGCCGTCTACTCGTTCCTGGCGCTCGCGTTCCAGTTGCTGTTGGCCGCGCGGGTGCCGTGGCTGGACCGGCGTGTCGGCGCCGATCGGCTGACCACGATCCACCGCTGGACCGGCTGCACGGTCCTGTGCACGCTGACGGCGCACATCCTCCTGGTGATCAGCGGATACGCCGAACTGGACCGCACGAACGCGATCGCCGAGTTTCTTGACCTGGCCGGCACCCAGGTGTCGATCCTCGCCGGTGCCGTGGCGTTCGGCCTGATCGTGGTCGTCGGCCTCACATCCGCCAGGATCGCCCGCACGCGGCTGCCGTACGAGGCATGGCACGCGGTGCACTTCCTCACCTACGCGGCCGTCGTGCTCGCGTTCACGCACGCGCTCACCCAGACGACGACGTTCGCCGTGTCACCGCTGGCCAAGGGTTACCTGTGGACAGTGTGGATCGGCGCGCTCGGCTCGGTGCTGGTCTTCCGCTTCCTGCTGCCACTGATCCGCAACGCACGCCACCAGTTCCGGGTCGCCGCCGTCGTGCACGAGTCGCCCGACGTGGTGTCCGTGTACGTCACCGGCAGGGACCTGCACAAGCTGCCGGCCGTGGCGGGACAGTTCTTCGTGTGGCGTTTCCAGATGCCCGGCCGCCGGTTCCGCGCCAACCCGTTCTCGCTGTCGGCGGCGCCCGACGGCCGGCACCTGCGCCTGACGGCGAAGGCGGTCGGCACCGGCAGCGCCGGCCTGCGCGCGCTGCGTCCGGGAACGCGCGTGTTCGCCGCAGGCCCGTACGGCGCGTTCACGCATCAGCACCGCACCAGGGAGAACGCTCTGCTGATCGCCGGCGGCATCGGCATCACGCCGATCCGCGCGCTGCTGGAATCGGTCACCGGACACGTGGTGCTGCTGTACCGGGTCCGTGACCAGCGTGACGCCGTCCTCCTGGGCGAACTGCGGCACCTGGCGCACATGCGCGGCGCGACACTGCACGTGCTGGCCGGTCCGACCGCGTCGTACCGGTACGGCCCGCCGCTGGGGCCGGCCGCCGTCCACGGCATGGTGCCCGACGTGTCCACCCGGGACGTCTTCGTGTGCGGCCCGGCCGGGATGACGTCGACGGTGCTCGCCACGATGCGCACGCTGAACGTGCCGGCGAAGCAGATCCACTCCGAGCGGTTCGTGTTCGCCGGCTGACCGGTCGGAACACGCGCAGGTCGTCACCGCCGCGTGATCGGTCGATCACGAATAGGGACCACCATTCCCGTCCCTAGGGGCAGGGGGCGGAAAGCCCCTAGGGGCACCGTATCGGTGCCGATCAAGGACTCGCGCCCGGCCGGTCCCACGCGCGCGACGGCGATCGCGCGCACTGTTCCGGGCGGGTGTTCTGAGTACATTCCTGCACGGCGCATTGACCGACGGCTGCAGAGGGTTTGAGTGATGTCAGCACACGTCGTGAAAGGCCGGGAAACGTCGCCGCTGACTCGGTCGCTGGTCTGGACGCTCGTGGTGTCGCTCGTCGTCACCGGTGTGTTCTGTTGGATCGCGGTCGGGTTCGCGCCACCGGAGTACCAGGCCACGGCCGGCTGGTTCGTCGGCATTTTCGCCATTCTGCTGTGCGCGGCGAGCGTCGCCGCGATGTACGGCCACCTGCGCGTCCAGGAACTGCGCACCGAGGCCGACGACGCACAGGCCGACGCCGAGACACGGGTCCGGATGGCCACCGACCAGGCACAGGCCGAGATCGCCCGGGTGCGCAAGCAGGCCGCCGACGCGCAATCGCACGCCGAGGACCGGATCCGCTCCGCCTACGAGCAGGCCAGGGCGGACAGCACCCGGCTGGCCCACCAGATGACCGAGGCACGGGCCGCGGGCGCCGCCGAGGCACGCGCCATGCGCGTGCAGGTGGACAACGAGGTCCAGCACATCGTCGACCAGGTCATTCCCACGCTGGTGCGCCGGTTGGAGTCCGGTGGCACGGCGGAGACCGCGCTCGCCGAGGTCGACCAGCCGGCCAGCGAGTGGGGCAAGGCCGTGG
>DASZXM010000473.1:0-16009 GCA_035546415.1 Pseudonocardiaceae bacterium | reverse complement strand
GATGAGCTGCTGGAACTCGACCGTGCCCATGTCTGGCATCCCTATGGCCCGATGCCCGGCACGGGCGTGCCGCTGCTCGTCGAGTCCGCGTCCGGTGTTCGCCTGCATCTGGCCGATGGCCGTGACCTCGTCGACGGCATGTCGTCCTGGTGGGCGGCGATCCACGGCTACCGGCACCCCGTGCTGGACGCCGCCGCGCACGCCCAGCTCGACCGGATGAGCCACGTCATGTTCGGCGGCCTGACCCACGAGCCGGCGATCACGCTGGCCGGGCGGCTCGTCGAGCTGACGCCAGAGCCGCTGGCGCACGTGTTCCTGGCCGACTCCGGTTCGGTGTCGGTCGAGGTCGCGATCAAGATGTCCCTGCAGTACTGGCGGTCGGCCGGCCGCCCGGCGAAACGGCGGCTGCTCACGTGGCGCGGCGGCTACCACGGCGACACGTTCCACCCGATGAGCGTGTGCGACCCCGATGGCGGCATGCACAGCCTGTGGCGCGGGGTCCTGCCCGACCAGATCTTCGCCGACGCGCCCCCCGCGACCTACCGGCCGGCCTATGCCGACCACCTCAAAGACCTCGTCGAACGGCACGCCGACGAGACGGCCGCCGTGATCGTCGAACCGGTCGTCCAGGGCGCGGGCGGCATGCGTTTCCACGACCCCGCCTACCTGACGGTGCTGCGGGAACTGACCAGCAGGCACGGCGTCCACCTGATCTTCGACGAGATCGCCACCGGTTTCGGTCGTACGGGCACGCTGTTCGCCGCCGACCACGCGGGTGTCGCCCCGGACATCATGTGTGTCGGGAAGGCCCTGACCGGCGGCTACCTCACCATGGCCGCCGCGCTGTGCACTACCGAGATCGCCGACGGCATCTCCCAGGGTGAGCTGCCCGTCCTGGCGCACGGACCCACGTTCATGGGCAACCCGCTGGCCGCCGCCGTCGCCAACGCCTCCCTCGATCTGCTGCTCAACCAGGACTGGAAAGCCACGGTCGACCGGATAGCGGCCCGGCTGGCCGAGAACCTGGCGCCGGTGCGGAAACTCCCGGGCGTGCGGGACGTCCGGGTGCAGGGCGCCATCGGTGTCGTGCAGCTCGACCACGACGTCGACATCGCCGCCGCCACCGACGCCGCCACCAGGGAAGGCGCGTGGCTGCGGCCCTTCCGCGACCTGATCTACACCATGCCGCCCTACATCAGCACCGACGACGACATCGCGACAATCTGCGCGGCCATCACCTCCGCGGCACGCAAGGGCTGAACCGGAACGGGCGACCCGGACCAGGGCGATGCGCGTCACGGTCGTAATCTGACGGTCTGTGAGCATCCTGGTCGTCACCGGTACCGGCACCGACGTGGGCAAGACGGTGGTCACCGCCGCTGTCGCCGCCCTCGCGGCCGACCGGGGGCGTTCCGTGGCCGTGCTCAAACCCGCGCAGACCGGGGTCGTCGGCGACGAGCCGGGCGACCTGGCCGACGTGACCCGCCTCGCCGGTGCCGTCACCACCCGTGAGCTGCGCCGTTACCCCGATCCGCTGTCCCCGGAGGCTGCCGCCCGGCGCAGCGGCCGGCCGCCGGTGACACCCGCCGACGTCGCCCGCGCGGCCGGTGAGCTGGCCGAGCACCACGATCTGGTGATCGTCGAGGGAGCCGGTGGCCTACTGGTCCGGTTCGATCCGGGGGGCGGCACGCTGGCCGACGTGGCGTGGTCGCTGGGCGCCCCGGTGCTGCTCGTCGCACACGCCGGACTGGGCACGTTGAACGTGACAACACTCACGGCCGAGGCGCTGCTCCGGCGCGGTATCGAGTGCATCGGCGTCGTGGTCGGCCGGTGGCCCGCCGAACCGGACCTGGCGACCCGGACCAACCTCACCGACCTGCCGGTCGCCGCTGGTGCGCCGCTGTTGGGCGTGTTGCCGGACGGCATCGCGGGACTGTCCCGGGAGGAGTTCCTGGGCGTGGCCCGTGGCTCGCTGTCGCCGTGGCTGGACGGTGACTTCGATTCCGACAAGTTCACCGCCGCCCACACGGCATGAGACAGTGGCGGACAGGGACCATTGCCAGACAGGAACCACTGCCATCCGAGGAGCATCCGTGACCCAGGTACACACCGACGTGCTCGCCGAGGCCAGGGAACAGGTGCTGGAGCGCGGCGTCGGCCTGTCCGAGGCGCAGGTGCTGCGGGTGCTGGAACTGCCCGACGACCGGGTGTCCGACCTGCTCGCGCTCGCGCACGAGGTACGCACCCGCTGGTGCGGTCCGGAGGTCGAGGTCGAGGGCATCGTGAGCCTGAAGACCGGCGGCTGCCCGGAGGACTGCCACTTCTGCTCGCAGTCGGGCCGCTTCCCGACCCCGGTCCGGTCGGCCTGGCTGGACATCCCGGGCCTGGTCGAGGCGGCGCGGCAGACGGCGGCGACCGGCGCGACCGAGTTCTGCATCGTCGCGGCCGTGCGCGGCCCGGACGCGCGGCTGCTGTCCCAGGTGCGCGACGGCATCCGGGCGATCCGCGACGCCGGCATGGACATCAACATCGCGTGCTCGCTGGGCATGCTCACCCAGGACCAGGTGGACGAGCTGGTCGACATGGGCGTGCACCGCTACAACCACAACCTGGAGACGGCCCGGTCGCACTTCCCGAACGTGGTGACGTCGCACTCGTGGGAGGAGCGCTGGAACACGCTGCGGATGGTGCGCGACGCGGGCATGGAGGTGTGCTGCGGCGGCATCATCGGCATGGGTGAGTCGCTGGCGCAGCGCGCCGAGTTCGCGGCCCAGCTGGCCGAGCTGGAGCCGGACGAGGTGCCGATGAACTTCCTCATCCCGAACCCGGGCACGCCGTACGAGGACTACCCGGTCGTCGAGGGTGTGGACGCGCTGCGCACGATCGGCGCGTTCCGCCTGGCGATGCCGCGCACGATCCTGCGGTTCGCCGGCGGCCGCGAGTTGACGCTCGGCGACCTGGGCGCGGAGCAGGGCATGCTGGGCGGCATCAACGCGATCATCGTGGGCAACTACCTGACCAACCTGGGCCGTCCCGCCGAACAGGACCTGCGGATGCTGGGCGAGCTGCGGATGCCGGTCAAGGCGCTGAGCGAGACGCTGTGACCACGGTGGACGGGACCCTGTACTGCGCGTGGTGCGGCAAGGACGAAACCGAGGGCACACACGAGAAGTGCCGGGCCAGGCTGGCGCTGGTGGACCCGCCGCGGTACTGCGTGCACTGCGCCCGCCGCATGGTGGTGCAGGTGACGCCGGGTGGCTGGGTGGCCAGTTGCAGCCGGCACGGCCGGCTTTCCGCATGACCGGGTTCACGGTCAACCGACCGCCTGCGGACGAGGCTGTCCGGATGGGCACTAGGGTCAATGCGTGTCGGCCGCGGGTCGTGGCCGGGGTCGCTGGGAGGTCGGAGCGTTGTCGGAACAGCCGGTGGGGGAACAGCCGGTGACGAGCCACCAGGTGGACCGGCCGACGCCCGAGGACTGGGCTCGGGTGATCGGTGAGAGCCAGTTGGTCGTGCCGTTCCCGCACCGCAGGCCGACCGTCGTGGTCAAGGCGGACCTGCTGCCCGCGGTGAGCGTGCTGAGCACGGCGGCGCTGGTCGGCCTGCCCCTGGCGTGGATCTGGTCCCGTATCGCACCGGCGATCCCCGGCGTGCTGAGCAGCAGCGGCCAACCCGTCCCGCTGCCGTCCCCGTACGGCTACCACCGCTTCGACGACCTGGCGATCTTCCTGCTGATCAGCCTGGGCGCGGGCATCGCGACGGGTGTGGCGATGTGGATGCTGCGGGAGCGGCGTGGTCCGGTCATCCTCGTGGCGGGCGTGCTCGGGTCGTTCGTGGCGGCGTGGCTGGCGATGCACACCGGCCTGTCGTTCGCGGCCAGTCACTACGCGCTGTCCACGCCGCCGAAGGCAGGCACGGTGTTCGACATCGCCCCGCGGCTGGAGTCCGGTTGGGCCGTTGTGGCGCTGCCGTTGGGCACAGCGTTGGCATACGGCGTGTTGGCGGCGTGGAACGGGACGAACGATCTGGGACGTCGCTTCGCCTGACTGCTACCGTCACCGGGCATGGCTAGAGGTCACTCAGCGGCGAGGGGGCCCCGGTCCAGCGCGATCCGCCAGGACGACCGCCTGGTGCTGCCGGACCCGACATGGCAGTCCGGCGAGGTCCCGCCGAACGGTCTGACGGTGGGCACCTGGCAGGTGGATGAAACGGGCAGATCCGGCCCGTTCGAACCGAATCCCGACTATCTCCCGTTCGACGACGAGACACCGACGGACCCGACGGACTCGGTGCTGCGGCTGATCATGCGTGGCGAGGACGTGGGCGACCGGCTGATCCCCAGTGTCCGGGACGCCGTGGTGGAGATCGCGATGGACGACCAGGACCAGCCGCTGGTCACACCCGCGCCGGACGGGATGCTGTGCGTGCTGGTGGTGACGTCGCCGGCGCAGCGGGTGGACTCGCAGTTGACGAACTGGTGGCCGATCGTGGGCGCGCGCCTGCCGGAAGTGGTGCCGGAAGAGGTCGACATCCTGTTGAACCCGGACGGCCTGGCACCGTTCCGCCTGAGCACGACGGCGTTGGCCGACGGCTGAGGCACGTCAGTTCAGGATTTCCCGCTGGTCGAGGTCCGACAGGTGCAGCGGCACGGCCCGCAGGTTGCTCAGGATGGCCGCCTCGACGTTGATCAGCTGCCGGGCCATGCGCAGTCGCCGCGCCGGGCACGTCTCCTCCAGCATCGACTGCCGGTCACGCGCGTCCAGCAGGCAGTCCGCGGCCACCAGGTGCGCCAGTTCGCTGGGCGGCACGTCCTCGGCCGGCTCGCTCCAGTCGCCGCGCTGCCAGGCGGCCTTGCAGTAGCGGCGGTGTGCGGCTCGCGTCGACGCGGCCAGTGACGGCAGCAGCGCGGCCAGCCGTTGGGTGGGTTCGGTGTCGGGCAACCACTCCACGACACCCAGCAGGTAGGGCGCGCTGGTGGCGTCGACGGCCAGCAACCGGAACCGCCGGTCGCCCCGGGTCACGATGTCGAACCGCCCGTCGGGCAACGGCTTGACCTCGCGCAGCACGGCAGAACACCCGATCTCGCGCATCTGGTCGACCCGCTCCACGTCCCCGCCCCAGCCGGGTTTCTTCGCCACGACACCGAAACACCGCCCGGGCAGCACCTCGTTGACCAGGTCCATGGTCAACTGCCGGTAGCGCGGCTCGAAGATGTGCAGCGGCAGGGACGTCCCGGGGAGCAGCACGGCTGCCAGCGGAAACAGCGGGATCGTCTCGGCCACGATCCCAACCGTACGTCGCCGGCCGGAAAAACGCGCGGTGATGGGCCGGATCCATGCTGTGGTGGGGGACCCCGGCGAACGGCCGCGCGACGAAGGCCGTCGGTGGGCGAGATCGGGGCTGTGGTGGGGGCCGTCAGCCGGAACGGGGTTGTGGCGGCCGGAGGACCGCGAACGGGTCGGTCACCTGCATGCCGTGATCGGTGAAGCGGAACTGGGCCGCCGGTCGTCCACCGGACGGGCCGGGTGCGGCCGTGGCGCCGGTCGGTTCGAGCAGGCCGCGGCGGGACAGCACACGCTGCAGGTTCGTCGCCGAGACCCGGTAGCCCAGCGCCGCCGAGTAGATCTCCCGCAGTTCCGACACGGTGAACTGCGGCGGCGCGAGCGCGAAGCCGAGGTTGGTGTAGGACAGCTTGGCGCGCAAGCGATTGCGGGCGCGTAGGACGATCGCGCCGTGGTCGAACGCGGTGTCCGGCAGCGCGTCGACCGCGTGCCAGCCGGTGTCCGGCGGCACCTCCGGGTCGAGGCCGGCGGGTACCAGGCCGAGGAACGCCGTGGCGATCACGCGTTCGCCGGGGACCCGGTCCGGTGCGCTGAACACGGACAGCTGTTCGACGTGGGCCAACTGGCGGACGTCGACCTTCTCGGCGAGCTGCCGGCGGATCGACGTCTCCACGTCCTCGGTGGCGCCCAACCGCCCACCCGGCAGTGACCACCGGCCCGCGGCGGGTTCCTTCGCCCGCTGCCACAGCAGGACCCGTAGTGACTTTGCTCGCACCTGGAGCACCGCGGCGAGAACTTCGTGTGCCTGCTGACTCACCCGGCTGATACTATCGACCGAGGTTTTCAACTGAAAGGCGAAAACCCGGATCGGAAGTGTTACAGGTGAGGAGGACGCGATGACCGCGACAGTCGGGACCATCGAGCGGGGCCGGAACGGCTCGTTCGGCGGCGTCTCCCCGGACGTGTCCTGGGCGCGCGAGGTTCGTGCATTGGCCGCCGAACGCGACGCGGTCATCCTGGCGCACAACTACCAGCTGCCGGAGATCCAGGACATCGCCGACCACACGGGCGACTCGCTGGCGCTGAGCCGGATCGCCGCCGCGTCGGACGCGTCGACGATCGTGTTCTGCGGCGTGCACTTCATGGCCGAGACGGCGAAGATCCTGGCCCCGGACAAAACCGTGCTGATCCCGGACGCCCGCGCAGGCTGCTCGCTCGCCGACTCGATCGACGCCGCCCAGCTGCGTGCCTGGAAGGCCGAACACCCCGGCGCTGTCGTCGTGTCCTACGTGAACACGACCGCCGAGGTGAAGGCGGAGACCGACATCTGCTGCACGTCGTCCAACGCCGTGGACGTCGTCGCGTCGATCCCGGCCGACACCGAGGTGCTGTTCTGCCCGGACCAGTTCCTCGGCGCGCACGTCCGCCGCGAGACCGGGCGGGACAACGTGCACGTGTGGGCGGGTGAGTGCCACGTGCACGCCGGCATCAACGGCGACGAACTGGCCGCGACGGCGACGGCGCACCCGGACGCCGAGCTGTTCATCCACCCGGAGTGCGGCTGCGCCACGTCCGCGCTGTACCTGGCGGGCGAGGGCGCCGTGCCGGCCGACCGGGTGCGCATCCTGTCCACCGGCGGGATGCTCGACCAGGCCAGGCGCACCAGGGCGGACAGCGTCCTGGTGGCCACCGAGGTCGGCATGCTGCACCAGTTGCGACGGGCCGCGCCGGACGTCGACTTCCAACCGGTGAACGCGCAGGCGTCCTGCCGCTTCATGAAGATGATCACGCCGGCCGCGCTGCTGCGCTGCCTGCGCGACGGCGCCGACGAGGTGGACGTCGACCGGGACGTCGCCGACCGGGCGCGGGGCGCGGTGCGGCGGATGATCGAGATCGGCCGCCCGGGCGGTGCGGAATGAGCGAGCACAGCTGGGAGGCGCGCGCCGACCTGATCGTCGTCGGCAGCGGCGTGGCCGGTCTCAGCGCGGCACTGCACGCCCGGGAACTGGGCCTGCGCGTGCTCGTGGTGACCAAGGCCGATGAGGACGACGGCAACACCCGCTGGGCACAGGGCGGCGTCGCCGTCGTGCTGCCCGGCGAGCACGAGTCCGGTGACACCGTCGCGGCACACGTCACCGACACGCTCACCGCGGGCGCCGGGCTGTGCGACGCGGAAGCCGTCGCCACGATCCTGGCCGACGGTCCGCGCGCCGTGACCCACCTGCGGGACCTGGGCGCCACGTTCGACGCGGGTGCCGACGGCCACCTCGCCCGGACCCGGGAGGGCGGCCATACCGCGTTCCGCGTCGTGCACGCGGGCGGCGACGCGACCGGTGCCGAGGTGGAGCGCACACTGCTCGCCGCCGCCCGGGACGGCGGCCTGCCGGTGCTGGCCGGGCACGTCGCCGTCGACGTCGTGCACACGTCGGCAGGCGCCGTGGGCGGCCTGCTGGTGCTGGACGCGGCCGGCGTGCCCGGGCTGCTCCGCGCACCGGCCGTTCTGCTGGCCACCGGCGGTCTCGGCCAGCTGTACCAGGCCACGTCCAACCCGGCCGAGGCCACGGCCGACGGTCTGGCGCTCGCCCTGCGGGCCGGCGCGACGCTGGCGGATGTCGAGTTCGTCCAGTTCCACCCGACGGTGCTGTTCACCGGCGGCGACGGCCGCCGCCCGCTGGTCACCGAGGCCGTCCGCGGCGAGGGCGCCGTGCTGGTCGACGGCCACGGGAACCGCGTGATGGCCGGTGTGCACCCGCTCGCCGACCTGGCGCCCCGGGATGTCGTCTCGGCGGCGATCAGCCGCCGGATGGCCGAGACCGACACCGACCATGTCTACCTGGACGCCACCGGCATCCGGGACGTCGCGTTCGCCGACCGGTTCCCGACCGTGCACGCCGCCTGCGTCGCGGCCGGGATCGACCCGACGCGCGACCCGATTCCCGTTGCCCCGGCGGCACATTTCGCCTGCGGTGGTGTCGTGTCCACCGAGGACGGGCGCACCGGCCTGAGTGGGCTGTACGCGGCGGGCGAGGTCGCCCGCACCGGGTTGCACGGCGCGAACCGCCTGGCGTCGAACAGCCTGCTCGAAGGGCTCGTCGTCGGCAGGCGGGCCGCCCGTGCCGTGGCCCGGGACCTGACAGCCGGGCTGCTGGACGACCCGAGGACGGTGGAACCGGCCCGGTTGCCGGCCGCCGCGGTCGCCGACCGCGCCGTGTTGCAGCGCGTGATGAGCCGGCACGCCGGCATCGGCCGGGACGCCGCGGGCCTGCGCGCGGCCGAGTCGGCCATCGACGCCGCCACCATGTTCCGTCCACTGTGGACCAGGCAGTTGGTGGAGGACGCCGCCCTGACGCAGACCGCACAGGTGCTGCTGGCCGCGGCGGCGGCACGCACCGAGTCGCGCGGCTGTCACCTGCGTACCGACCACCCGGACCGGGACGACACCGCGTGGCGGCACAGCCTGCGCGTCCGGCTGGACGTCGCAGGCCGCCCGATCCTGATCGCTCCACTGGCACTGAGGGGTGTGGCATGACCAGCATCGACCCGGCACTGGACCCCGTCGACCTGCGGCGCGTCGTGGAGACCGCGCTCGCGGAGGACCTGCGCTACGGCCCGGACGCGACGACGAACGCGACCGTCCCGGCCGACGCCGTCGCCACGGCCGCACTCACACCGCGCAAACCCGGTGTGGTGGCCGGGATTCCGGTCGCCCTCGCTGTCTTCCACACCGTCCTGGGCGACACGTTCGAGGTCGTCGACCAGGTCGCCGACGGCACCCGCCTGCCCGCGGGCCGGCCGGCGCTGACCGTCCGCGGTCCGGTCCGCGGCCTGCTCACCGCCGAACGCACGGCGCTGAACCTGCTGTGCCACCTGTCCGGGATCGCGACGGCGACGGCCGCCTGGGTGGACGCCGTCGCCGGTACGGGCGCGGCGATCCGGGACTCCCGCAAGACACTGCCCGGCCTGCGGCTGTTGCAGAAGTACGCGGTCCGCTGCGGCGGTGGCGTCAACCACCGGCTGGGCCTGGGCGACGCGGTGCTGATCAAGGACAACCACGTCGTCGCAGCCGGTTCGGTCACGGCGGCCGTGGCGGCCGTCCGCGAGCACGCGCCGGCGTTGCCGTGTGAGCTGGAGGTCGACACGCTGACCGAGTTCGACGAGGCGCTGGGCCTGGACCTGGACGAGGTGCTGCTGGACAACTTCACGCCCGAGCAGTGCGCCGAAGCCGTCCGCAGGCGCGACGCCGCCGGTGCGAAGACGCGGTTGGAGGCGTCCGGTGGCCTGACGATCGACGTGGCCCGCGCGTACGCCGAGACGGGCGTGGACTACCTGTCCGTCGGCGGACTCACACACTCGGTCATCGCACTGGACCTGGGTATGGACCTGTCCTAGATGCGCCGGTTGGCCAGCACCGGGATCTCCTGCCGTGCCTTGTCGACCAGACGCGGGTCGACGTCCACCACGAGCAGCCCGGGTGCCTCGTCCAGCGCGGCGACGACCCGGCCGTAGGGATCGGCCACCAGGCTGTGGCCGATCCCGGTGGGCGCCTTCGGCGACGGCGTGCCGCCGCTGGCCGCCGGGTCGGCCTGGCCACACGCGACCACCCACGACGTGCAGTCCAGCGCGCGCGCCCGCACCAGCAGTTCCCACTGCTCCCGCTTGCCCGGTCCCGCGCCCCACGACGCGGGCAGCAGCACGGTAGCCGCACCCTGGTCGGCCAGTTCCCGGAACAGCTCCGGGAACCGCACGTCGTAACAGGTCGCCAGGCCCAGGTCGCCGAGTACGACCACGGAGTCGCCGGGCGCCACGGTCTTCGACTCCTGGAAGCCGAACGCGTCGAACAGGTGGATCTTGTCGTAGCCGACGTGCACACCGCCGCCGGTGAACAGCAGCGTGTTGTGCACCCGGCCGTCGTCGGCCGGCGTGAACATGCCGGCCGCGATCCGCACACCGAACCGGTCGGCGATCTCCCGCGCCGTGGTGGCCCACGGGCCGCCCAGCGGCTCGGCCACCGGCCGCAGCGGCACGCCGAAGCACGCCATGGTCGCCTCGGGGAACACGGCGATCTCGGCGCCCGCCGCCGCGGCGCGTTCGGTGTACTCGGCCATCAGGTCCAGGTTGGCCCTGGGCTCGGGGGACGACGTGATCTGGCAGAGCGCGATCCGCACCTGGGACTCCGTTCTCACCGGCTGCTGCCGCCGCACGGGCTAGGGTCCATGACCGTGCGCCGACGGTTCCTCCTGCCCATCATCCCGGTTCTCGTGCTCGCCGGTGCCTGCACCGGCACGCCGACCCCGGCCGCGGGCGGTCCGGACAACACCGCGATGGTGCTGGCGGAGCCTGCTGAGCCTGCCACGCTGAACCCGCTGGCCGGCTATGCGCCCAACGGGGCGGCCAAGATCTACGACGGCCTGTACGAGTACCAGGCCGACGGCACGCTCAAGCCGGTGCTGGCCACCAGCCTGCCGGTCCCGTCGGCCGACGGGCGGTCGTGGACCGTCACGCTGCGCACCGGCGTGCGGTTCAGCGACGACACCCCGCTGGCCATCGTGGACGTGCTGGCCACGTACCGCGCCGTCATCAACCCGGCGTTCGCGTCCCCGCTGCGCGGCGCCTACTCGATGCTCAAGGGCGTCGACGAAGTCAGCCCGACCACGGTCCGCTTCGATCTGGCGTACCCGTACGCGCCGTTCCCGGACAAGCTGGTGCTGGGCATCGTGCCCGCGCCCGCGCTCACGACACCGCGGCCGGTGACCGGTCTTCCGCTGAACACCCACCCGGTCGGCACCGGCCCGTACGAACTGGTGTCCTGGACCAAGGGAAAACAGCTGGTCCTGGCGGCCAACCCGTACTACCCGGCGGTCCTGGGCGGACCGCCGAAGGTGAAGAAGGTCACGGTCCAGTTCGTGCCCGACGACACCGGCCGGGTCGCCAAGCTCAAGGCCGGCACCCTGGACGGCGCCGCCGTCGCACCGTCCCAGGCCGCCGAGTTCACCAGGTCGGACGCGTTCAGCGTGCTCACCGACCACGCCGCCGACCTGCGGGCGATCCAGCTGCCGGCGGCCGGCCGGGTGACCGGTGACAAGGCGGTCCGGCTCGCCCTGAACCAGGCCGTCGACCGACAGTCGCTGGTGAACAAGGCGCTCAACGGCGCCGGCACGCCCGCGGCCACGCCGATGCCGGCCGTGCTGCCGGAGTTCGTCGAACCGACGGCCACGTTCACCCGGAACCAGGACCAGGCCCGCACCGAACTGCTGAACGCCGGCTGGGTGGCCAACACCAGCGGCGGCCGCTCCAAGGGTGGCGTGCCGGCCGCGTTCCGGCTGGACTACCCGACGGGGGACGCCGTGGACGCCGCCCTGGCCACGGCGTTCGTCGCGGACGCCAAAGCGATCGGCATCACGGTCACCGCCGTGGCCGTGCCACCCGCGCGGCTGTCCGCGAAGGCCGCCCAGGACGCCGTGCTGATCAGCACCGGCAACCCGTTCGACCCGGACCTGGGCCTGTACCCGCTGCTGGACTCCGCGATGGGCGACCCGTCCGGCTACCGGGACGCGAAAGTGAACGCGGCGCTGGACACCGGCCGCCACACGCTCGACCCGGCCCAGCGGGCCGTGGCGTACCGGCAGTTCCAGAAGGCGTACGTGGCCGACCCGGCCATGGTGTGCCTGGTGTTCGCCGACCACACGTACGTGATGCGGGACAACTGGACCGGCTACACGCCGGTGGTCGACGGCCCGCAGCAGGGCGTCACGTGGGGACCGTGGTGGAACCTGCAGAGCTGGACCCCGCGCTGAGGCGTTTCGTCCGGTTCGCCCAGCGGCCGTCCCAGGTGGCGGAACCCGTACGCTGGTCACATGCTGCGCCGTACCGACCTGCGCGGAACCGTTCCGCCACCGGCCGCCCTGCGCGCCCTGCTGCCCAGGGCGGACGTCGACGTGGACGCCGTGACCCATCTGGTCCGGCCGATCGTCGAGTCCGTCGCCGAGCACGGCGTGTCCGCGGTGCTGGACCACACGGAGCGGTTCGACAAGGTCCGTCCGGCCACCGTCCGCGTGCCCGAGGCCGAGCTGGCCAAGGCCGTCGACGAACTCGACCCCGCCGTGCGTGCCGCGCTGACCGAGGCCATCGAGCGGGTCCGGACGGTGCACGCCGACCAGCGCCGTACCGACGTCACGACGCAGGTCGTGCCCGGTGGCACGGTCACCGAGCGGTGGGTGCCGGTGGGCCGGGTCGGCCTGTACGCGCCGGGTGGTCTCGCGGTCTACCCGTCCAGCGTCGTGATGAATGTGGTGCCGGCGCAGATCGCCGGTGTCGGCTCGCTGGTGCTGTGCTCGCCGCCGCAGGCCGAGTTCGGCGGTCGGCCACACCCGACCGTCCTGGCGGCCGCCGGGCTGCTCGGCGTCACCGAGGTGTGGGCCGTCGGCGGTGCGCAGGCGGTCGCGCTGCTGGCGTACGGCGGCACCGACACCGACGGCGCCGAACTGACGCCCGTCGACCTGGTCACCGGCCCCGGCAACATCTACCTGACGGCGGCCAAACGCCTGCTGCGCGGCCTGATCGGCATCGACTCCGAAGCCGGCCCGACGGAGATCGCGATCCTCGCCGACCACACGGCCGACCCGGTGCACGTGGCCGCCGACCTGATCAGCCAGGCCGAGCACGACACGCTCGCCGCGAGCGTCCTGGTCACCACGTCGACCGAGCTGGCCGACGCCGTGGACACCGAACTGACCCGCCAGGTCACGGCGACCAAGCACGCCGAGCGCATCACCACGGCGTTGCGCGGCAAGCAGTCCGGCTGCGTCCTGGTGTCCGATGTGGACGACGGACTGCGGGTCGTGGACGCCTACGCGGCCGAACACCTGGAGATCCAGGCCGACGACGCGCGCGGCGTCGCGGCCCGCGTGCGCAACGCCGGTGCGGTGTTCGTCGGCGCCTACGCGCCCGTGTCACTGGGCGACTACTGCGCCGGTTCCAACCACGTGCTGCCCACCGGCGGGTGCGCGCGCCACTCGTCCGGCCTGTCGGTGCAGACGTTCCTGCGCGGTATCCACGTCGTCGACTACAGCGCCGACGCGCTGCGTGCGGTCGCGGGCAAGGTGGTCGCGCTGGCCAACGCGGAGGACCTGCCGGCGCACGGTCAGGCCGTGACGGCCCGCTTCGGATCGGTGGTGCCCGATGCCTGACCCGATCGGCGCCGAGGTGGGCCTGGGAGACCTGCCGCTGCGGCCGGACCTGGTCGGCCGCAGCCCGTACGGCGCGCCGCAACTGGACGTGCCCTACCGGTTGAACACCAACGAGAACCCGTACCCGCCGCCGCCCGAGCTGGTCGCCGACATCGTGCGTGCCGCGCAGGAGGTGGCCGCCCGCCTGCACCGCTACCCGGACCGGGACGCGGTGGCGCTGCGCACCGCCCTGGCCGAGTACCTGACGACGTCCACCGGCACCGACGTGGACGTGACGAACGTGTGGGCGGCCAACGGTTCCAACGAGATCCTGCAGCAGGTCCTACAGGCGTTCGGCGGCCCGGACCGGCTGGCGCTGGGCTTCGAACCGTCGTACTCGATGCACCCGATCATCTCCGCCGGCACCCGCACCGAGTGGCTGCCCGCGCCGCGCCGCGCCGACTTCAGCCTGGACGCCGACGAGGCGGCCCGGATGGTCGCCGCGAAGCAGCCCGACATCGCGTTCGTGACCAGCCCGAACAACCCGACCGGCCAGTCGACGCCACTGTCCGACCTGCGCCGCATCGTCGCGGCGGCGCCGCACATCGTGGTCATCGACGAGGCGTACGCGGAGTTCTCCGCGCAGCCCAGCGCGGTGCGCCTGCTCGCGGAGTTCCCGGCGAAACTGATCGTCAGCCGCACGATGAGCAAGGCGTTCGCGTTCGCCGGCGGCCGGCTCGGCTACCTGATCGCGGCGCCCGCCGTGGTGGACGCGTTGCAACTGGTCCGCCTGCCCTACCACCTGGCGTCGCTGACGCAGGCCGCGGCGATCGCCGCGCTGCGGCACGCCGACCAGACGCTGGCGTCGGTGCGCAAGCTGGTCGCCGAACGCGGCCGGGTGTGCGCCGCCCTCGTCGAGCAGGGCTACACGGTCGTCCCCAGCGACGCGAACTTCGTGCTGTTCGGCACGTTCCCCGACGCGCACGCCGCCTGGCAGTCCTATGTGGACTCCGGTGTGCTGATCCGCGACGTCGGCATCCCGCACCACCTGCGCGTCACCATCGGCATGCCGGCCGAGAACGACGCGTTCCTGTTGGCCAGCAAGGAGATCGCCCGGTGAACCGGATCGGCCGCGTCGAGCGCGCCACGAAGGAGTCCACCGTCACGGTGGAGATCGACCTGGACGGCGCCGGCAAGGTGGACGTCGGCACGGGCGTGCCGTTCTACGACCACATGCTCACCGCGTTCGGCGTGCACGGCGCGTTCGACCTGGTCGTCAAGGCCACCGGTGACACGCACGTGGACGCGCACCACACCGTCGAGGACGTCGCGATCGTGCTCGGCCAGGCCATCCGCAAGGCCCTCGGCGAGCGCACCGGCATCCGCCGGTTCGGCGACGCGTGGATCCCGATGGACGAGGCGCTGGCCCAGGCCGTCGTCGACGTGTCCGGCCGGCCGTACTGCGTGCACACCGGCGAACCCGACGTGATGACCGGTTTCGTCGTCGGCGGCCACTACGCCACGGTGCTCAACCGGCACGTGTTCGAGTCGATCGCGTTCCACGCCCAACTGGCCCTGCACGTGCGGGTACTGGACGGCCGCGACCCGCACCACGTGACCGAGGCCGAGTTCAAGGCGGTCGCCAGGGCGTTGCGCGCGGCCGTGGAGGCGGACCCGAGGCTGGGCGGTGTGCCGTCCACGAAGGGCGTTCTCTAGGCTCCCGCTCGGAGGTGTTGTCCGGTGTCCAAGGACGTGGTGCTGGTCCTGCTGCTCGCGGTGGCGGGCTTCCTGATCGGGGGCGTGTACACGACCTGGAAGACGGCCAAGGTGATGGCCGGCGTCCTGGGCCTGGCGGCCCTGCTCGCCATCGGCGGCGCGATCGCCTGGTACGTCTCCTAGCCGGACCTACCGGCTCGATCGCAGGCCGGTGGCGTTCGGCAGGATCGTGTCGATGCGCTTCGGCTCCTGACCGTGCACTTTGTCCCGCATCGCCGCCGCCAGGCGTTTCGGCGTGTAACGCTCGGCTCGCAGATAGCCGACATGTGGATGCAGCAGGTCCGCGGGTGGATTCACCCCACCGATCAGGACGGGCAGGATGTACCCGCCGCCCAACCGCACGTCCTTCCACATGGCAGCGGCGAACTCGTCCGCCGGGATGGGCTTGCGAAAGTAGTGCTTCGAGATGAACGGTACGAAGAACCTGGTCCGTTGGCCGTATATCCGACGTTGTGCGGCGATGAAGTTCTCGCCCCACCATGCGACTGTCAGATCCCGGTCGTACATCACGCTCAACCCGAGGTCGACGCACGCGGTCCTGGTGCGCTGGACGTATGGGCGGTCTTCACCGGCGAACGAGAACGCCAAGTCGTACGTCCCCCCGGAAACCTCCTGATGCACGACCTGCGGGTCCGGCTCCGTGCCTGTCGAGTTCACGTTGTTGTCGCCGATCACCGAGTTGGTCATCGAACCACCGATGCGCACGTCGTACCCGGCCATCGGTAACCTCACTCCCCGGCCTTGTTGCCGGTGTTGGTGTTGTGGTCGCCGATCACCGAGTTGACC
>DASZXM010000472.1:0-23979 GCA_035546415.1 Pseudonocardiaceae bacterium | reverse complement strand
TGGCCGTGGACGTCGCCGAGGAACAGGGCATGACGCTGATCGGTTTCCTGCGCGGCGAGTCGATGAACGTCTACGCGGGCGCCCAGCGGGTGGCGGCACCGGTACCTGCCTGAGCACCGCGCGTGGCAGGGCAACGCCGCTCTCGACGACGCGGACCCGTGGCCCGACTGATCCTCGACACCGGTGTACTCGTCGCAGCCGCTCGCGGCATTCTGGATCCGGCTCAGCTGCCGGACGTGGACGATGTGGCGTTGCCCGCGGTCGTGGTCGCCGAATACCTCGCCGGTGTCCTGTTGGACGACGACGCCGGCCGGCGGGCCGCACAGCGCGCGTTCCTGGAGGACGTGCTCGCGGTGACCCCGGTCGAGGACTACGACTCGACCATCGCCGAACACCACGCCGAATTGCTTGCCCACGTACGGAAAACCGGCAGTAAGCGGGGATCGCACGACCTCGTCGTCGCGGCCACGGCGCGGGCAACCGGCCGCGTCCTGGTGACGACCGATGAACGGGCGCGGTTCGACCAGTTGCCCGAGGTGCGGGCGCGGATCATCGCGACCTGATCAGCGCCGGATCAGCGCGGCGTCAGTGGGGTGGTGCCGGAGCGGGTCCAATCCAGGACCGCAGGCCAGTGACCGTAGCCCGACTCCTCGTCGAACCGGCCGGCGCCGGGGATCACGTCCCACTCGATGAGCAGCTCCTCGGCCAGCGCCCTGGCCTGGTCGACCGACCGTGTCGGGTCGTTGTCGGACGTGACCAGCCGGGTGGTCGCCGCCGCCTGGGCGATGCCCACCCGGTCCACCGGCGCCGGTTCGAACGCGCGCACGTTCGCCTCGTGCCACTCCGGTCCCGGTGGTGCCACCAGCAACACCCGCTCCACCCGTCGCGACCGGGACGGCCGGGCGGCCGCGTGGTACAGCCACAGTGCCGCGCCAACGCCGTGCGCCAGCACGATCCGGTCGGCGTCGGCGGGCGCCGCGTCCAGGTGTTCGCCCAGTTCGGCCAGCCAGTAGTCCTGGACCGGCTTGTCCGGGTCGGTGAACGTCAGCAGGTCGACCCGCACGCCCTGGTGCGCGAGGCGGCCGGCGAGCCAGCTCTGCCAGTGCCCGGTGGTCTCCCCCGCGTACGCGTGTACGAGGAGGACATACGGTTCGCTCAACGGTCAGGCGGTCTTGTCGCGGCGCTCGCGGCGGTTGGGCTGCCGCGGCACGATCGTCGGGTTCACGTTCTCCCGCACGGTCTGCTCGGTGATGACGACCTTGGCCACGTCGGTGCGGCTGGGGATGTCGTACATCACCGGCAGCAGCACCTCCTCCATGATGGCCCGCAGGCCACGGGCGCCGGTGCCGCGCAGGATCGCCTGGTCGGCGATGGCCACCAGGGCCGCCTCGCTGAACTCCAGCTCGACACCGTCCATCACGAACAGGCGCTGGTACTGCTTGACCAGCGCGTTGCGCGGTTCGGTGAGGATCTGCACCAGCGACGTCTTGTCCAGGTTCGTCACGCTGGCCACCACGGGCAGCCGGCCGATGAACTCCGGGATCAGGCCGAACTTGATCAGGTCCTCGGGCATCGTGTCGGCGAAGAAGTCGGTGGTGTCGATCTCGGCCTTGGACCGGATCTCCGCACCGAAGCCCAGGCCGCGCTTGCCGACCCGCTCCTGGATGATCTTGTCCAGCCCGGCGAACGCGCCGGCCACGATGAACAGCACGTTCGTCGTGTCGATCTGGATGAACTCCTGGTGCGGGTGCTTGCGGCCACCCTGCGGGGGCACGCTCGCCGTGGTGCCCTCCAGGATCTTCAGCAGGGCCTGCTGCACGCCCTCACCGGAAACGTCCCTGGTGATCGACGGGTTTTCACTCTTTCGAGCGATCTTGTCGACCTCGTCGATGTAGATGATGCCGGTCTCGGCGCGCTTCACGTCGTAGTCGGCGGCCTGGATGAGCTTCAGCAGGATGTTCTCGACGTCCTCGCCGACGTAGCCGGCCTCGGTCAGTGCCGTGGCGTCCGCGATCGCGAACGGGACGTTGAGCATCTTGGCCAGCGTCTGGGCCAGGTAGGTCTTGCCGCAGCCGGTCGGGCCGAGCATCAGGATGTTGGACTTGGCGAGCTCGACGCCCTCGTCCCGGCTGTCCCGGCCGGACTCGCGGCCCCGGTCGCCGTTCTGGATGCGCTTGTAGTGGTTGTAGACGGCCACGGCCAGCGTCCGCTTGGCCTCCGCCTGACCGATCACGTACTGGTCGAGGAAATCGTGGATCTCGGCCGGCTTGGGCAGCTCGTCCAGCTTGACGTCGCCCGCTTCGGCCAGCTCCTCCTCGATGATCTCGTTGCAGAGGTCGATGCACTCATCGCAGATGTACACGCCTGGACCGGCAATGAGCTTCTTGACCTGCTTCTGGCTCTTTCCGCAGAAAGAGCATTTCAACAGGTCCCCGCCATCCCCGATTCGAGCCATGACCAGTGACCTCTGTCCCCTCCGGCCCACCGGGAACCAGTCCCGCCGTGCCTTCGTTCTTCTGGTAGCCGAGCCCGCCCGCCAGGACGGGTCCCGCGCGCTGCCCTTGACGGTACCCGTCCTGTCGGCCGAAGCGGGAGCATCGCCGACTCTCGACCCCGCGAGCGGGGTCCTGCGCAGCCTGCCCCGCACACGCCGAGTGGGCGGGGCAACCCGCTCCGCTCGGCGTGTCGCAGCGGTCTCAGGGCTTCATCGACAGCTTGCGGTAGGGCAGCACCTCGTCGACGATGCCGTAGGCCTTGGCCTCGTCGGCGGTGAGCACCTTGTCGCGCTCGATGTCGCGGCGCACCTCGTCGGCGTCCTTGCTGGTGTGCCTGGCCAGCGTCGTCTCCAGCAGGCGGCGCACCCGCTGGATCTCGTTGGCCTGGATCTCCAGGTCGGACACCTGGCCGTAGACACCCTCGGTGGCCGGCTGGTGGATCAGCACACGGGCGTTGGGCAATGCGTAACGCTTGCCCGGCGTGCCCGCGGACAGGATCACGGCGGCGGCCGACGCGGCCTGGCCCAGGCAGTACGTCTGGATGTCCGGCCGGACGAACTGCATGGTGTCGTAGATGGCCATCAGCGAGGTGAACGAGCCACCCGGCGAGTTGATGTACATCAGGATGTCGCGGTCCGGGTCCTCGGCCTCCAGCACCAGCAGCTGGGCCATGATGTCGTTGGCCGACGCGTCGTCGATCTGCACGCCGCAGAAGATGATGCGTTCCTCGAACAGCTTGTTGTACGGGTTGGACTCCTTGACCCCGTAGCTGGTGCGCTCGACGAACGACGGCAGCACGTACCGCGCCTGTGGCCCCCGGAACTCGAACTCGGGGAGATGTAGCTGGCTCACGATGATCTCCTAGCGGTCAGTTGCCGTTGTTCTGGCTGCCGCGCGGCGTCGCCACGTGGTCCACGAAGCCGTATTCCAGGGCCTCCTGCGCGGTGAACCAGCGGTCCCGGTCGGCGTCCTCGGTGATCCGCTCGACCGGCTGGCCGGTCTGCTCGGCGGTCAGCCGGGCCATCTCCCGCTTCCACTTGTTGTAGACCTCGGCCTGGATCGCGATGTCCGACGCGGTACCGCCGACACCGGCCGACGGCTGGTGCATCATCACGCGGGCGTGCGGCAGCGCGTAGCGCTTGCCCGGCGCGCCCGAGGACAGCAGGAACTGGCCCATGGACGCGGCCAGGCCCATGGCCCAGGTCGCCACGTCCGGCTCGATGAGCTGCATGGTGTCGTAGATCGCCATGCCGGCGGTCACCGAACCGCCCGGCGAGTTGATGTAGAGGGTGATGTCCTTCTCGGGGTCCTCTGCGGCGAGCAGCAGGAGCTGCGCGGTGATCCGGTTCGCCACATCGTCGTTGACCTCGGAGCCAAGGACGATGATCCGCTCCTGGAGCAACCGCTCGAAGACCGAGTCGGTCAGGTTGAGCCCCGCGGTGTTGGTCCGCATCCGGGGTAGGTGCTGCGTCACGTCTGCCTGCCTTCTCACTGACTTCTCAACTGCTGGCATCCCCGCGGGCGGGGTGCCGGAGCGGCTGTCTGATCTCCTGTCACCGACATTAACGAAGGCGGGCGGTGCGTTCTGCCCGACACCGCCCGCGTTCGCTCAGAGCGTGGTAACCACTGACCTTCGGCCCGTGCCCCAGGTCACTCCGCAGGTTGCTCGGTGGCCTCCACCACATCGCCCGCCGCCGCCTCCGGCTCGTCGTCCTGCCGCACGCCGAACAGCTCGTCCATGTCGATGGCGTTGCCGGACGCGTCGGTGACGGTGGCCTGGCGGACCACGGAGGCCAGCGCCTTGCCCCGGCGCACGTCGGCGTAGATCGCGCCGAGCTGGCCGGACTGCTGGGCCCGCTGGACGTACTCGTCGGGGCTGATGCCGAACCGCTGCGCCTGGTAGATGATGCGCTCGGTCAGCTCGTTGTCGTTCACGCCGACACCCTCGGCGTCGGCGATGCTGTCCAGCACGAGCTGTGTTTTGACGGCCTTCTCGGCGTCCTGGCGCGTCTCGGTGTCGAATTCCTCGATCGTCTGGCCCTGGGTGGTCAGGTACTCGGCGAACTTCGCCTCGTCGTGGTCGAACGCGTGGACGGCGTCGTGCTTGCGGACCTCGATCTCCGACTCGACGACGGCCTCGGGCAGCGGTACCTCGGTGGAGTCCAGCAGCGCGTCCAGCACCTTGTCCCTGGCCTGCACGGCCTGCTGCATGCGGTTGACGTTGCCCAGCCGCTTGCGCAGGTCGTCACGCAGCTCGTCGATGGTGTCGAACTCGCTGGCCAGCTGGGCGAACTCGTCGTCCTCGGCGGGCAGTTCGCGCTCCTTCACCGACTGCACGGTCACCGACACCTCGGCGTCCTTGCCGGTGTGCTCACCGGCCAGCAGCTTCGTGGTGAACGTCTTCGTCTCCCCGGCGGACGCGCCGACCAGCGCGTCGTCGATGCCGTCCACCAGCTCACCGGAGCCGACCTCGTAGGACAGGCCGGTGGTGCTGGCGTCCTCGACGGGCTCGCCGTCGACGGTGGCCGACAGGTCGATGACGACGAAGTCGCCGTTCTGGACGGGCCGCTCCACGCCCTTGAGCGTGCCGAAGCGGGCCCGCAGCTCGTCCAGCTGCAGCGGGACGGCCTCGTCGGTCACCTCGACGTCGTCGACGGTGACCGCCAACTCGCCGAACGCGGGCACGGTGATGTCGGGGCGGACGTCGACCTCGGCCGAGAACGCCAGGCTGTCGCCGTCCTCGATCTTGGTGACCTCGAACTCGGGCCGGCCCAGCGCACGGACCTCACCGCCGTTGAGTGCCTCCAGGTACTTGGCCGGGATGGCCTCGTTGACCACCTCGTCCAGCACGACACCGCGACCGAGCCGGCTCTCCAGCACCCTGGCCGGAGCCTTGCCCGGGCGGAATCCGGGAATGCGAACCTGCTTGGCGAGCTTCCGGTAAGCGCGGTCGAAGCTCGGCTTGAGCTCGTCGAACGGCACCTCGACGTTGATCCGGACCCTCGTCGGGCTGAGCTGCTCGACGGTGCTCTTCAACGTAGTCTCCTCGTGCGAACATGACATGCTTAACAGCCCGATCCGGCTGACAGGCCGGTCGGGATTTCTGCCGAGTCTACGTTGCGCCGGGTAGCCCCCGACCGGCGCATTGCACAACGGCACCTCGGCCGGTAGCCGGCTCGTGCCGTGTGCGCCGAGCCGAGAAGCTGTAGGTTACAGCCATCTCCAACGGTGCCGTCGTGACGACGGCGGCACTCCGGCCCGGGGGAAGGGATCCGCGTTGGCAGTTTCGCGCTCGACCGGACGACCGCAGCGGGTGCTGATCGTGTCCGCGAACATGGGCGAGGGCCACAACGCCACGGGCAGAGCCCTCGACGAGGCCGTCCAGGCGCTCTGGCCCGGCGTCGAGGTCCGCTGGCTGGACACACTGGACGTGATGGGCAGGGGTGTCGGCCCGGTGTTCCGCCAGATCTACGTGACGAATGTGCAGACCACGCCCCGGCTGTACGAGTTCTTCTACGGCTCGATCGAGCGGTACCGGTGGTTCGCGCGGGCGTCCAAGCGGTTCGTCGGCGCCTGGTGCGGCCGGCGGCTGGTGCCGCACCTGCGGGAGTTTCAGCCCGACCTCATTGTGTCCACGTACCCGCTGGGCAGTGCCGGTCTGGCGTGGCTGCGCACACACCGCGACCTGCGCACCCCGATCGGCGCCTGGGTCTCGGACTTCTCACCGCACCCGTTCTGGATCTACCACGAGCTGGACCTCAACTTCGTCATGCACGACGTCGCGGTCGAGCCGGCGCAGCGGTGGGTGCGCGGCGCACGGGTGCAGGTGTCGGCACCGCCGGTGGTCAGCCGGTTCGCGCCCGGTGACCGGGCGGCGGCGCGTGCGGAGTTGGAGCTGCCGCAGGACAAGTTCGTCGCGCTGGTGTCGTGCGGCGCGTTCGGGTTCGGCAGCGTCGAGTCGGCGGCGCGGACCCTGCTGGCGGCGTCCGACGACGTCGTCGTGGTGGTGGCGTGCGGGCGCAACGAGCCGCTGCGGCGGCGGGTGCTGCGCGACGGCGACCACGGCGGCCGGCTGCGTGCGCTGGGCTGGACCGACCAGATGCCGGCGCTGACGGTGGCCAGCGACGTCGTGGTGACGAACGCGGGCGGCGCGACGTCGCTGGAGGCACTGGCGTGTGGCCGGGCGGTGCTGATGTACCAGCCGATCGCCGCGCACGGCAGGGCGAACGCCGCGCTGATGGCCACGGCGGGCCTGGCCGAGGTGTGCCCGGACGAGGAGCGGCTGGCGGCGGCGGTGCGCCGGCTGGTGGCCGAGCCGCGGCGGCTGGCAGCGATCGAGGAGCGGAGCCTGGCGCACGCGCGGGCGGCGACGGTGGCGGACGGGGTGACGGCGTTGTTGAACGCCGGCAAAAGCGAGGTGACCCAGCGGCGGCTGCGGGCCGAGGACGCCCTGTTCGTGCACGTCCAGTCACCTGCCGTACCACAGCAGGTGGGCGCGGTCCTGGTGTTCGAGGCGAAGGCGGACGGTTCGGCGGTGACGCTCGCCGACGCGGCCCACCTGGTCGACGCGGCACCGGGCCTGTACGGCCGGATCGACCCGGGTTCGGCGTGGCGGCCCCCGCGTTGGGTGGCCCAGCCCGGCCGGGCCGCCGATCTGCTGGAGCTGGTCGAGATCGGCCCGGACGGGCCGTCCGACCTGGACGACGCCATGGACGCGTTCTTCTCGGTGCCCCTGGACGGCACCACCGGCGCGGGCCGTGCCCAGCTGGTGCACGGCGTGGACGGCGACCGCTCGGCCATCATGATCAAGTTCCACCATGCGACGGCGGACGGCATCGCGGTGATCGGCGCGCTGGTCGCCCGGACGCGCGGCAAGGACTTCATCGCCGAGCCGCCGCCCAGGACGATCGCGGAACGCCCGACGTTCCGGCAGCGCGTGGCCTCCGCCCGGGAGCTGGTCGGCGGCGTGTGGACGCTGGCCCGCTCCGGCAAGGCGCACCACACCGAGCTCAACGGCCGGATCAGCGGTCCCGGCCGGCACCACTCCCGGGTGGACCTGCCGGCCGCGGAGGTGCGGCGGCTGGCCAAGCGGTTCGGCGTCCGCGCGACCGACCTGGCGACGGCGCTGGTCGCCGAGGCGCTGCACCGGGTGATGCACGCGGAGGGCTCCCGCCCCGGCCCGGAGACGCTGCGGGTGATGATGCCGCGCTCCACCCGGACGACGCGCACCTTCCGCACGGCGGGCAACCACACCGGTGCCGCATCGGTCGACCTGCCGATCGGACCGATGCCGCTGGCCGACCGGGTGAGCCGGACGAAGGCGGCGACCGACAGCCAGGTCGGCAACAGCGCACCGCACGCGGCGCACGCGGTGGTGTGGGCGCTGGGCCTGCTGCCGCCGTGGCTGCACGCGGTCGCCGCGCGGCTGGTGTACCGGTCGACGTGGTTCAACGCGATCGCGTCAGTGCTGCCGGGCGCGCGGTCGGCGGTCGTGCTGAACGGCGCGCTGTTGCCGGCCGTGTACCCGGTGTTGTCGCTGGCGCCGGGGGTCAAGCTGTCCATCGGCGTGATGACCTGGGCGGACCTGGTCACCATGTGCTTCGCGGGCGACGCGTCCATCTCCGGCACGGTGGACGGTCTGGCGGACGCGGTCTACGCGGTGTTCAAGGAAGCGTCGGTCGCATGAGGACACTGTTGCCATGACGTCGGCCGGCATACGCGGCTCCGTGGAGGCGGTGTGAACTCCGCCGCCACGAACCTGTGGATCGCCATTCCCGCGGCGATCTGCGGCGCGTTGTGCTTCGGCCTGACCGGTGCTCTGCAGCACATCGCGGCCCGGCGGGTACAGGCACGGCCGGCGCTGCGGCCCGGTCTCTTGCTGGATCTGGCGCGGCAGGGCATCTGGCTGCTGTCGCTGCTGGCCAACATCGCCGGTTCGGGCCTCCAGTTGCTGGCCCTGGGTACCGGGCCGCTGGTGCTGGTGCAGCCGCTGTTGGTCAGCGGTCTGCTGTTCGCGGTGGTGATCCGCAGCTGGCTCGCGCACAAGCCGCCGCCGGGTTCGGCGGTGCTCGGCGCCAGCATGTGCGCGGCCGGTCTCGCGGCGTTCCTGCTGCTGTCCCAGCCCTCCGGCGGCAAGGACTGGCTCAGCCTGACCGAGGTCCTGCCGTTGGGTGTCGGCCTGGCGGCGCTGCTGGCGCTGCTGCTGGGCGTCGCGTCGCGGTTCCCCGGTGAGGCGCGGACGTTCGCGTTGGCCGGTGGGGCGGGCGTGCTGTACGGCGTGACGGCGGGCGTCGCCAAGATCGCGCTCGGCCTGGTGCAGGACGAGGGTTTGCTGGCACTGCTGCGGAGTTGGCCGCTGTACGCGGTCCTGGTGATCGGTCCGGCCGGATTCCTGCTGAATCAGAACGCGTACCAGTCGGACACGTCGCTGGCGCCCGCGCTGGCGGTGATCACGGTGACCGACCCGCTGGTCGGGATCGGCGTGGGTGTGCTGTGGCTGGACGAGGACCTGCAGGCCGGTGTGGGACCGGTGATCGGGCAGGTGCTGGCCCTGGCGACGCTGGCGGTGGGTGTCTGGTTGTTGGCACACGGGGCGCCGCACATGCCGCGGAACGTGCCGGCCACGCCGGCGACTGAGAAGAAGGCGGCGTGATGAAGCTGGCCGGGGCGCGGGTGTTGATCACCGGGGCGTCGTCGGGGATCGGTGCGGCGGTGGCCCGGCGGATGGCGGCGGCCGGGGCGTTGGTGCTGGTGGTGGGCCGGACGGAGTCGGCGCTCGACGCGTTGGTGGCGGACGTCGGTGGCGAGCGGTTGGTCGCGGACCTGGGTGTGTCGGGCGCGGTGCGGGCGATCGCCGACTGGGCCGGTTCGGTCGACGTGCTCGTCTGCAACGCGGGCGTCGGTTACGCGGGTGATCTGGTGGACCAGGACGTCGCGGCGATCGACGAGATGGTGACGGTGAACCTGACGGCACATCTGGGGTTGGTGCGGTCGTTGCTGCCCGGGATGATCGCGGCCGGGCGGGGGCATGTGGTGTTGGTGTCGTCGATCGCCGGGGCCATGGGGGTGGCCGATGAGGCCGTGTACTCGGCGTCGAAGGCCGGGTTGCGGACGTTCGGGGACAGTCTGCGGTTGGCGGTTGGTGCGGATGGGGTGGGGGTTTCCGTTGTGGTGCCCGGGGTCGTGGACACGCCGTTCTTCGACCGACGGGGGAAGGCTTATGACCGGGCGCGGCCGAAGCCGGTGACGGCGGACTCGGTCGCGGTGGCCCTGGTGGACGCGGTGGTGCGGAACCGGGCGGAGGTCTTCGTGCCGACGTGGCTGCGGTTTCCGGCGCGGCTGCGGGGGGCGTTCCCCGGGCTGGTGGACCGGTTGCAGCGCCGGTTCGGTTGATTCTTCGGGTTGACATGACTCGGCCCGGCCTCCGGGGTCGGAGGCCGGGCGGTCGTCACTCGTGACTACTGCTCGCGCATCGCGCGGATCGACTCCTTCAGGGAGCCCATCGTGGCCAGCACCGCACTGGGTTCGTAGCCGCAGTGGGCCATGCAGTTGTTGCACCGCGGGTCCTTGCCGCGGCCGTACTTGTCCCACTCCGTCGTCTCGATGAGTTCCTTGTACGTCTGGACGTACCCGTCACCCATCAGGTAGCACGGCTTCTGCCAGCCCAGCAGCGAGTACGACGGGATGCCCCACGCCGTGCACTCGAACTCGACCTTGCCCTCCAGGAAGTCCAGGAACAGCGGCGAGTGCGAGAGCCGCCACTTCTTGCGGCGGCCGTCCGCGAAGACCTTGCGGAACAGCTCCCGCGTTTCCTGCACGCCCAGGAAGTGATCCTGGTCGGGGGCCTTTTCGTACGCGTACGCGGGCGAGATCATCATCTCGTCGACCTGGACGTCGTCGTTGAGGAAGTCCAGGACGTCGATGATGGTCTGTGGCGTGTCGGTGTTGAAGAACGTCGAGTTCGTCGTGACCCGGAACCCGCGGCTCTTCAGCTCCTTGATCGCCTCGATCGCCTCGTCGAAGACGCCTTCCTTGTTCACCGACTCGTCGTGGCGTTCGCGGAGGCCGTCGATGTGGATGGCCCACTGGAAGTACGGCGACGGCTTGAAGTTGAACTTGTCGATCCGCTTGCGCACCAGCATCGCGTTCGTGCACAGCACCACGAACTTCTTGCGCTTCACCAGTTCTGCGACGATCTCGTCGATCTGCGGGTGCATCAGCGGTTCGCCGCCCGCGATGGACACCATCGGAGCACCCGACTCCAGCACCGCCCCGACCGCCTGTTCCACCGGCATCCGGCGCTTGAGCACGTCGTGCGGGTGTTGGATCTTGCCGCAGCCGGCACACGCCAGGTTGCACGCGAACAGCGGTTCGAGTTCGACCACCAGGGGGAACTTCTTGTTGCGCAGCAGCTTCTGCTTCGCGACGTACGCACCGACCCGAATCGCCTGCCGCATCGGCACCGGCATTATCGACGCACCTCCTTGGGGAGTGTGAAACGAACGGTTTCCGTGGTGACGGAACGTTCGGACAGGTCGAGCCGGCCCAGGCCGCCCAGGGCGGCGACCAGCTCGGTGACGAGTTCGGGCGGGGCCGACGCCCCGGCGGACACGCCGATCGTGGTGACACCGGTCAGCCAGTCCAGCCTGACGTCGCCGACCGCGTCCACGAGGTACGCCCGCGCTCCCTCGCGCCGGGCGACCTCGACCAACCGCCGCGAGTTCGACGAGTTCGTCGAACCCACGACCAGCACCAGCTCCGCGTCCCCCGCGACACCCCGCACCGCCTGCTGGCGGTTCGTGGTGGCGTAGCAGATGTCGTCGGAGTTGGGCCCGTTCAGTGCGGGAAACTTGCGGCGCAGCGCCGTGACGATGCCGTCGGCCTCGTCCACGGCGAGCGTCGTCTGCATCAGGTAGCTCACCTTGTCCGGGTCGGGCACCAGCAGGGAGTCCACGTCGGACTCGTCCTCGACGAGGACGGTCCGCTCGGGCTCCTCGCCGAGCGTGCCCTCCGTCTCCTCGTGGCCCGCGTGCCCGATGAACAGGATCGTGTTGCCCTGTTTGGCGAACCGTCGCGCCTCGTGGTGCACCTTGGCGACCAGCGGGCACGTCGCGTCGACCACGTCCAGCTCGCGCCGCGCCGCCTCCTGCCGGACGCTCGGTGCGACACCGTGTGCCGAGAACACCACCGTGGCACCCTCGGGCACCTCGTCCAGTTCGTCGACGAACACCGCGCCGCGTCGCTCCAGGTCGGCGACGACGATCGCGTTGTGCACGATCTGCTTGCGCACGTACACCGGGCCGGACGCGGTGTCCAGCAGCCGTTCCACGACGTCGATGGCGCGTTCCACACCTGCGCAGAACGACCGGGGGCTGGCCAGCAGCACCGTACGGTCCGCCGCCGCTGCCGCCCACGCCGCCAGCGCCGGGCCGATCCGGCCCAGCACCTTCGTCGCCGTGATGCCGGCACCGAGGGTCGCCGGGTGCAGCAGCGGCCGGCTCGGCGTGTCGACCACCACCCGGACCACCGCCAGCGGGCGGCCGTCCGCCGCCTGCGCGAGCACTGCCGACTCCATGTCCGCCACCAAAGCCCCGGTGGCCGCCAGGGCCGTTCGCTCCACGCCGTGCACGACGTGGTCGGTCGTGACGACCGGACCCAGGCGCACCGTCAGCCCGGCACGCCGCAGCGCCCCGGCCAACAACGGCGCGGACGGGCACTCGACGACCGTCGAACCCGACCGGACCTCCGTGGCGACCACGACGTCCCCGGGCGCGAGGTCGTCGGTCAGCGCGCCGCCGAAGCCCGCGACCGCCAGCGCGGCGGGCCGCCGGTACCGGATCGAGGCGACCGCCCGACGGGAGTGCGCCACGCCCATGCCGGTCCGCAGCACGGTGCCCGGCGGCAGGCCGCGGCGCACCGTCCGCGCCTCCCAGGACAGCGGTGCCGCGACGAGCAGAGCGGCCTCAGTCATCCGCGGCCTCCAGGAACCGGCCCAGCGCCGACAGCGGGAACACCAGCCGGTACAGGTGGTAGTTCAGGTAGAAGTCGCCGGGGAAACCGGTGCCGGTGAAGTACGGCTCGTCCCACGTGCCGTCCGCCCGCTGGGTCGCCGACAGCCAGTCGACGCCCCTGCGGACCTCGTCGCCGCGCTCACCCGCGGCGAGCAGCGCCAGCAGCGCCCACGCCGTCTGCGACGCCGTCGACTCGCCCTTGCCGCGCCAGTCCGCGTCGTCGTAGGACCGCAGGTCCTCGCCCCAGCCGCCGTCGGCGTTCTGGTGCTGCCGCAGCCACCGGACCGCCCGGCGGATCACCAGGTCCGACGGTGACACGCCGGCCGCGACCAGCGCCGGCACCGCGGCACCGGTCCCGTAGACGTGGTTCGCGCCCCACCGGCCGAACCACGAGCCGTCGTCCTCCTGCGCGTCCAGCAGCCACCGCACGCCGCGCCGGGTCGCCGGGTGGTCGGCCATTCCCTCGGCCGCCAGGGCTTCCACGATGTGTGCCGTGACGTCCGCGGACGGCGGGTCGATCACCGCGCCGAAGTCGCAGAACGGCAGTTTGGTGGTCAGCGTCCGGGTGTTGTCCGCGTCGAACGCGCCCCAGCCGCCGTCCTTGGACTGCATGCCGATCAGCCAGCGCATGCCCCGGTCGATGGCTGCCCGGTTCGCGGCCGGGTCGGTGGCCCTGGCGCGGCGCAGCGCCAGCACGACCTCGGCCGTGTCGTCGGTGTCCGGGTAGCCGTCGTTGGCGAACTCGAACGCCCAGCCGCCGGGCGCCAGGCCGGGCCTGCGGACCGCCCAGTCACCGGTCACCCGGATCTCCTCGCCGAGCATCCAGTCCACGGCCTTCACCACGGCCGGGTGGTCGGCGGGCACGCCTGCGTCCAGCAGGCCGGTGACCGCGAGGCACGTGTCCCACACCGGCGACTGGCAGGCCTCCAACCAGCGGACCGGACCCTGCTCGGACTCCTCGTGGATGGTGAAGCCGTCCAGGCCGGCGATCGCCTTCGCCAGCACCGGGTGGTCCAGCGGGTAGCCCATCAGGTGCAGCGCGATGATCGAGTACACCCACGGCGGCTGGATGCCGCCCCACCCGCCGTCCGCCTCCTGGTGCGCGACGATCCACTCGACACCCTGCTTCATCGCCAGGCGCCGCAGCGGTTTCACCGGCGACCGCTGGTAGAGGTGCAGGAGCTTGTCCAGCTGTTCGAACGCGCCGCCGACGGTCAGCAGCGGCGCCTTCGGCTTCGCGACACCGGTGCGCAGCTCGTCGATCGTGACACCGAGCGGCCGGACCGGCCGCAGCGCGTTGACGATCGTCAGCGGCACCACGGTCTGCCGCGCCCAGCAGCCCCAGTCGTAGATGTTGAGCGGGAACCAGGACGGCAGGAAGATCATCTCCGGCGGCATGATCGGCAGGTCGTCCCATGACCACTCGCCGAACATGGCCAGCCAGAGCCGGGTGAACACCCGCGTCGCCTCGACACCGCCACGGGACAGGATGAACCTGCGAGCCGCGACCATGTGGTCGGCGTCCACCGAGTCGCCGGCCAGCCGCAGCGCGACGTAGGCCTCGACCGTCGTGGACAGGTCGGCCGGGGCACCGTAGAAGTTGCCCCAGGTGCCGTCCGAACGCTGCTGCGCCCGGATCCACCTGGCCGACTGCTCGGTCTGCTCGGCGTCCCGGATGCCGAGGAACTGACGCAGCATCAGGTCCTCGGCGTCCATCGTGACGTTGGTCTCCAGGTCGCCCTTCCACCAGCCGGCGTCGTCCTGCAACGACAGCAGGTGGTCGCGGGCGGCGGCCGTGGTGCGACGGGCGCGGGCCAGGACGTCGTCGCCCGTGGTTACCGCAGAGCTCACCGATCCCTCCTCGTCACGAACAGTGCGGTGGCCCGCAGCGCCTCGGCCACGGCCGGCGGTGCGGCCAGTCCGACCAGGCACTGCTCGGCCTGCTGGATGTGTCGGTCGGCCTCGGCCTCGGTCCACGCCCGGGCACCGGCCCGCTCGACCAGGTCGGCCATGGCGATCAGCGACGCCTCGTCGTCGACGCTGTCGTCCGGGTCGGGCTGGAAGTACAGCTCGGCGAACCGCTCACCGGCCTCGGTGCCGGAGTTCAGCGCGGCCACGACCGGGATCGACTTCTTCCGGGACCGCAGGTCGGCCAGTGCCGGCTTGCCGGTGACGGCCGGGCTGCCCCAGATGCCCAGCAGGTCGTCGACCAGTTGGAACGCCAACCCCAGGTGGTCACCGAACTCGGCCAGCGCGGCCACGGTGGCGGCATCCGCGCCGACGGCGATCGCACCGATCGACGACGCGCACCGCATCAGCGCACCGGTCTTGCCGGCGGCCATCGCGAGACACTCGGACAGCGTCACGTCGGTGCGCCGCTCGAAGTCGACGTCCGCGCTCTGCCCGATGATCAGTCGCTGCACGGCGTCGTTCAGGGACGCCACGACCTCGCCGAACAGGTCGGCCCTGCTGTCCCGCCGGGCGATCTCCACGGCGAGCGTGAGCAGCGCGTCACCGGCGAGGATCGCCGCCGGCACGCCGAACACGGTCCACGCGGTCGGCCGGTGCCGGCGTTCCACGTCGTTGTCCATCACGTCGTCGTGCAGCAGCGAGAAGTTGTGCACCAGCTCGACGGCCACGGCGGCGGGCAGGGCCTGCGCCGGGTCACCGCCCGCGGCCTGCGCGGACAGCAGCGTCAGTGCCGGGCGGAGCGCCTTGCCGCCGCCGCCCGGGGTGTCCCGGCCCAGTTCGTCCGCCCAGCCGAAGTGGTACCGCGAGATCTTGCGCATCGCGGGCGCCAGCTCGTCGACGGCGCGCCGCAGCGCGGGTTCGACGACGTCACGCGCCGCCGTGACCTCAGTGGGAAGTACCGCGGTCATCATGCCTCCCCGAGACAAGAAGATGTAGCGGGATTCATGCCGCGCTGCCCAGCGCGGCCTTGGCCAGTCGCTCGTGAGCGACCCGGGCCGCTTCGTTTCCGCTTCGCACCGCACCCTCCATCGTGTCGGGCCAACCGGTCGCGGTCCACGCGCCGGCAAGGACACAACCCGGCAGGGCCGTCCGCGCCGGTGGGCGGAATCGGGCGCTGCCAGGAACCTGGCGGAACGTCGCCCGCCGTTCGCGGGTGACGAAGAACGTGGTGACCTCGGCCCGTGCCGCCGCCGGGAACAACCGGGCCATCTCGGGCAGGAACTCCGCACGCAGCTGCCCGGTCGGCGTGTCGATCCACCGCTCGGCGGCGGACAGCGACACGGCGACGTACTGGCCACGCTCCGCACCGGCGATCATCGTGCGGTCGAATACCCACTGCACGGGAGAACCCACCACGGCGGTGAAGGGATCCGCTGTGATCTTTCTGTCATAGACGGCGTGCACGTTGACGATCGGCGCGCCGCCGAGTTCCGCCAGGTGCTCGGGGTGCGCCAGGGCGCCCGCCGGCAGGATCGACGCGGTCGCCTCCGGAGGCGCGGCGACCACGACGGCGTCGGCGGTGAGCGTGTCACCGTCCAGCGCGATCTGGTAACCGTCACCGGCCTGCGTGATCGCGCGGACGGCGGTGTGCGTGTGGACCTTGGCGCCGTGCGCGGCCAGGTAGCGCTCCGCGGCGGCGCCGTGCAGTTCGCCGAGCGGCAGGGTCGGCACGCCGATGTCGGCGGCGTCCGGACGTTCCAGCAGGGCGGTGCGGAACACCATGGCGCACAAGGCGAGCGACGCGTGCGCCGCATCGGTGTTCAAGGCCGCCACGGTGATCAGGTTCCACAGCGCGTCGACGGCCGCCGGCCGCTGGCCGTGCCTGGCCAGCCAGTCCCCGAAGCTCCGCCGGTCCAGTGTGGGATCGGCCGGGTTCAGCGTGCGCAGCAGCCCGGCGGCGAGCATGACCCGCGCCCGGTCCTGCGCGGACAGCAGCCGGTACCCGGCCAGCGACTTGGCCAGGTGCAGCGGTGCCGGCAGGTTGGTGCGGCTCAGCTCGGCCCGCCTGCCGTCGGCCGTGATCACCGGGATGTGGAAGCGGTCCTGCATGTCGATGCGGTCGCCGACGCCGAGCGTGGCCAGCAGCGCGCGGTACTCGGTGTAGCAGCGCAGCAGCACGTGCTGACCGTTGTCCACGGCCAGGCCGTCCCGGTCGAACGAGAACGTCGCGCCGCCCAGCCGGGCTCGCGCCTCGACGAGCGTCACCCGGTGGCCCCGCCCGACCAGGTCGGTCGCGGCGGCCAGGCCGGCGAGGCCGCCGCCCACGACGACGACACTGCCCGTCATACGCCCACCCCGGCCAGCGAGCGGGCGGCGACGACGGCCTTCTCCCAGCCGGGCAGGGAGACCCGGTCGCGCAGCACCAGCCAGGGACGGGCCATGAAGCGATCCAGCAGGCGGTGGTAGATGCCGGCCATGGCACCGGTGCAGGCCCTGCTGCGCCGGTCCAGCATCGGCAGCAGCCGCAGCCCGTCGGCGTACCAGTCCTGGGCGCGGGCAGCCTCGAACTCGATCAGCGCGGTGAGCCGGTCCGGGTCGTCGGTGAACTGCCCCTCGTCGTCCAGGTCGAACGTGACACCGAACCGGGCGAGGTCCTCGGCCGGCAGGTAGATGCGGCCGTTGCGGCGGTCCTCCAGGACGTCGCGCAGGATGTTGGTCAGCTGGAGCGCGACGCCGAGGGCGTCGGCGATCGGTTCGGCGACGGTGCGGTCGGCGCATCCGAACACGGCCAGCGACAGCCGCCCGATCGACCCGGCGACACAGCGGCAGTAGTGGTGCAGGTCGTCGAACGTCTCGTACACCGTGCCCCGCACGTCGGCTTCGCAGCCGTCGACCAACTCGTGGAACGCCGGAATCGGCAGTCCGGTGCGCAGTGCGGTGTCGGCGAGCGCGATCAGCACGGGGTCACCGTCGGGCCGGTCCAGCCGACCCAGTTGCGCGCGCACCTCGGTCAGCCCGGCCAGGCGCTCGGCGGCCGGCTGGTCGCCGTCACCGATGTCGTCCACGCGGCGGGCGAACGCGTACACGGTGGACAGCGAGCGGCGCTTGTCGGTCGGGAGCAGTTTGATGCCGTAGGAGAAGTTGCGAGCCTGCTCGGTGGTGATCTGTTCGCAGCGTTCGTACGCGGCAGCCAGGTCCATCCCCGATCCCCCTCGTGGTTGCACTGTCACGACACCTTCCGGCCGGCCAGCAGGAGCAGCCAGCAGCGCAGCGTGTCCGCCTTGGTGGGCCTGGGCGTGCCGGAGAGCACGTCGTAGTCGGCGTCGGCGATGGCCTTCGCGGTGGCGTAGCCGCCGGCCAGGTAGCCGCTGACGGCCAGGCGGGCCCAGCCGCGCAGCCTGCCGACCAGCGGCGCACCCTCGTCCAGCAGCCGCGTGGCGCGCTGCGTCTCGTAGGCGACCAGGGCACGGGTGTGGGTGGCGGCGACGGGCGCCTTGATGTCGGCGTCGCTGACGCCGAACCGATCCAGGTCCTCCGCGGGCATGTACACCCGGCCGCGTTCGAAGTCCTCGGCGACGTCCTGGCAGTGCTCCAGCACCTGCAGGGCGGTGCACACCTTGTCCGACAGCGCGATCCGGTCCGGCGTCGCGGCACCGAACACGTAGAGGACGAGCTGGCCGACGGGGTTGGCGGACAGCTCGCAGTACTCCAGCAGCTCGGTGTACGTGCCGTAGCGGTGGACGAACTGATCCTGCCGATTGGCGGCGATCAGTGCGTCGAACGGCGCACGGGGGATGCGGCAGGTATGGATCGTGCTGGACAGCTCGGATAGCATGCCGTGCCACGGCGTACGGCCGGCGTAGATATGATCAAGATCTCGGGAGACCTTGTCCAGCAAGGTGATCCGGTTGCCGGTCGCCTCGTCGCCGATGTCGTCCACCAGGCGGGCGAAGACGTAGATCGCCAGCAGGTGGCGACGGAACGCGGGTGGCAACAGACGCGCGGCGACGGCGAAGTTTTCCTGGTCGACCCGGTCCAGCGGTGAGGAAGGCGTGGTACCGTGAGATACATTCGTCTCACTGTGCGGGGAGGCGGTCAGCAGACGGCGGACCACATGGATCGACCACTCGCGACATGCCTGCCATGGTGCCGACACCACCGAGAACCTCCACGTTCGTGCGGACGGAACACATAGTGCAGCGCATGATCGCGCGGCGCAGCGCGAACCTGCGCGCCATCGGGTGAGTCGAGGCGTGCGGCGGGCACGCTTGTGCTCACCGACGTCACCACGCCGAGGTAACGCCAGCTCACCCAACCGTCATCAGGTGCTGCTTCCGCACCGAAACAGCACCTGACGACCACTGTGCAATACAGGCAATATATCTGTACCGTACACGTAGGCCACCGATGGTGGAAGTACCGGAGAGGCGGGTCGGCCGTGTCACACAGGCGAAACCTGCGCGCCGTCACCGTGGACGATCCAGTCGACGTCATCGAGACGGAGATGACGCGGCTGGCACGAACGATCGCGCTGGTGGGGCGTCCACCCGAGACGCCGACCGGCGTGGACCGAGCCGGGTACATGCTGCTGCGCACACTGGAACGCATCGGCCCGGCAAGCATCAACACGATCGCGGCAGCGGTGGGGCTGGACGGCTCCACGATCACCCGCCAGGTGGCGGCGATGAAGGAGCTGGGCCTGGTGGAACGCCAGACCAACCCGGGTGACCGCCGCTCCTGCATCATCTCCCCCACGACGGACGGCCGCTCGGTCATGCGCCAGATGCGCCGCCAGCGCCGCAGCAGCCTGGACGAGGTCACCAGCGACTGGACGGACGACGACCGGACGACCCTGGGCCGCCTCCTGGCCAAACTGAACGACTCGATAGCCAGGGCGACAGGCTGCGGCGACCCGGCGATAGCCCAGCCAGCAGGCTAGCGGATACATCGAACGGCATCGATCAACAGGGCTGTGTCAGGGCGAACGAGCGCCCGACACGGCCCTTACTCATCGGCACGGTCACCGGCCGGCGCGAGACGGTGGGGACACCGCCGCCCACGGATGCGTGAGCGCGGACCGCCCGCCGGCACGGGCGGTTCCGCACTCACGACTTTTGTCGAGTAGTGGTGGGCCCCTATGCCCCCGACTGACCCGACGTCTCTCCACCCCCACCGGAACCAACCGATTCCACTCCGGCCGCTCCATCCACTCCGTCCGTGGAATCCGCCACGGCCGGCAACGCATTCGCCGCCGCCACCCCGGCGAACCATCGGGCACTGTCCTTCAACCACCGCCGCTGCGTGGCGAAGTCCACGTACACGATCCCGAACCGCCGCGAATACCCGTACGACCACTCGAAATTGTCCAACAGCGACCACACGAAATACCCGCGAACGTCGATCCCCTCGGCCGCCGCCCGCTGTACCTCGGAAAGATGCGCCCGCAGATAGGCGATTCGCTCGGTGTCCCGAATTCGCCCGGACGGATCGACGTAATCATCATAGGCGGCCCCGTTCTCGGCCACCACCAACGGCAGTTCCGGATACTCCCGGCCGACCCGGGCCAACACGTCGTACAACCCGCTGGAATCCACGGTCCACCGCATCATCGTCACCGACCCCGGTGGCTGCAGAAAATCGATGTTGTCCGCACCGACCCACGGCGAACTGGTACCGCCGCCGTGCCCGTCGACGCGCACCGGATCGGCACCGTCCTGCCGGGCGGCGACCAACGTCGGCGTGTAGTAGTTGACGCCGAGCACGTCGATCGGCCGGCTGATGACGGCGAGATCCCGGTCCTGCACGAACGACCAGTCCGTGATGGACGCGGTGTCCGCCTGCACGTCGGCCGGGTAACGGCCGTGGAAGACCGGGTCGAGGAAGATCCGGTTGGCCAACCCGTCGATCTGCCGCACGGCATCCGCGTCCCGGGCGGCGTCGGCCGGCCGGATCGAGTGCAGGTTCAGCACGAGCGAAACCTGCGAGCCCGCCGGCAGGGTGTCCCGCAGCACGCCGACCGCCAGCCCGTGCCCCAACAGGAGATGATGCACGGCCCGCAACGCGGCCAACGGCTCCTGCCGCCCGGGCGCGTGCACGCCGGACGCGTACCCGAGGAACGCCGAGCACCACGGCTCGTTCACCGTCGACCACATCGCGACCCGGTCACCCAGCCGCTCCGCGGCCATGGCGACGTACTCGGCGAACCGGTACGACGTGTCCCGGTTCGTCCAGCCGCCCGCGTCCTCCAACTCCTGGGGCAGATCCCAGTGGTAGGCGGTGGCGACGGGGGTGATCCCGTGCGCCAGCAGCGTGTCGACGAGCCGGTCGTAGAAGCCCAGCCCCAACGGGTTGACCGGGCCGTTGCCGCCCGGGCGCACCCGCGACCAGGACAGCGAGAACCGGTACGCCGACAGCCCCAGCTCCGCCATCAGTGAAACGTCCTCGGCGAACCTGTGGTAGTGGTCGGCCGCGATGTCACCGGTGTCGGCGTTGCGAACGGCACCCCGACGGCGCGCGAACGTGTCCCAGATGGACGGTGTCCTGCCGTCCTCGGCCGCCGCTCCCTCGACCTGGTAGGAAGCGGTCGCCGCACCCCAGAGGAATCCGCTGGGGAACTGACCCGGTTGTGACCGGGCATCGGACCCGTCGATGTCCTGCCGCACGACAGTCATGCGCTATCCCCTTCTCGGCACGGGGTTCCCGTCCGGTCCGGCGGCCGGACCGGACGGGAACCAGGTGTGGTCAGGACGACGACACCGGGGACAGTTGCAGGACGGTGTACTCCATGAACGGCGAGTTGGGTGTCGGGTTCATGTAGGCGTTGTCCGGCGTCGGCCATCCGGTGAACTTCTTGGTGCTGTACTCGTCCCACGACGCGCCGTACAGCAGCGGGATCACCGGCGCGTCGGTGGAGACGATGTGCTGCAGCTTCTTCAACGCGTCGGCCTGGGTGGCCTCGTCGTTGGTGTTCGCGAACTGGGCGAGCGCCGCCTGCGCGGCCGGGTTGTCGTAGCGGCTCTGGTCACCGGTGGCGGGCTTGCCGATCGGCGCCGTCAGGTTCGAGTCCAGCCAGTTGTCGTACTGGTAGTACGGCGACGGACCCTGGTTGCCCCAGTGAATCGCGGCGTCGAACGTGCCGTTGTTGTAGTCCGACGTCCAGGTGTCCGGCGTGGTGCCGTTGACGGTCACCTCGAAGCCCTGCGCGTTGAGCTGCTGCGAGATCAGCGTCGCGTCCTCGTAGTAGTCGGAGTACGACGACGGGTCCTCGATCGCGAACTTGATCGTCTTGCCGTTCTTCGTCCACTTGCCGCCGACCTTGGTGTAGCCGTCACCGGTCAGGATGGACGACACCTTCGACTTGTCCTGCTTCAGATCGTCCTTCAACGCCGGGTCGAGATACTTGTCGTCGACGCCCTTGAGCAGCAGGCCGCCGGACGACGTGGCCGGGGGCTCGTATCCGGTCTCACCGATGGTGGACAGCTGGTCGCGGTCGATGCCGGCGCTGATCGCCCGCCGCACCGCGGCGTCGTTCAGCGGGGCCTTCGTGGTGTTCAGCTCCAGCGTCACCACGTTGACCGGCGCGAACCAGTACTTGTTGTGCGCCGGGTCCTTCGCCACGAACGTCTTCTCGATGTTGGCGATGTCGTTGCCGCCCCAGTCGATCGCGCCCTGGGACAGGGCGAGGCTGGCCGTCGTGTTGGACACGTAGGACGGGAAGCTCAGGTTGGCGATCTTCACCTTGTCCTGCTGCCAGTACGTGCCGGTCTTGGTCAGCGTGAAGCCCTGCGAACTGAACTTCGACAGCTTGTACGGGCCGGTGCCCACCGGCTGCGGATCGTTCCACGTGGACGGATTGGACACCGTGGACCAGATGTGCTGCGGCACCATGTACGCCGAGCCGATGTAGAAGAGGTTCGTGTACTGCGGCGTGGTGAAGTCCAACTGGACGGTGTTGGCGTCCGGCGTGCTGATTTTCGTCGGGTTGATGCCGTTGGTGTTGATCGCCTTGTTCTGCTTCATCAGGTTGAACGTGAACGCCACGTCCTTGCTGCTGAACGCCTGACCGTCGTTCCACTTGACGTTCGACTGGAGGGTGAACGTGACCGTCTTGCCGCCGTTGGAGAAGGCGTACGACTTGGCCAGCCACGGGTAGATGGTGCCCGGCTTCATCGAGTTGAACTGCAGCAGCGGCTCGTACACCATGCCGACCGCGTTCACCTCGACGGCGGTGTCGTTCGTGTCGAACGGGTTGAAGTTGTCCGTGAAGGGCGAAACGGGGTTGTCCTCGATCACCAGAGTCGAATTGTCGCCACTCGCTGTCGTGCTGTGACCACCGCAGGCGACAGCGCCCGCCATCACGGCGGACAGCGCCAACAGTCCGGTAAGAGTTCTGCGCAGCATTGGATAAACTCCGTATGTCCGGCCGGCTGCACCGCCGGCCTCGAATGCAACGACCGTGTCGGGGTCTGTTACTGCCGGGCACGGCACGAAGTCGGCCGGGCCCCAAATCGTCGCGCTCTCACCACCACGGGTGGTGAGCTTCCGGTGGTCGACACCGGGTTCGGTGAACCAGCGGCCGATCCCGCCGCTCGGAGTGGGGTCATCCGGCCTCGCCCTGGACGTCCGTTTCCTTCCCCTCCTGCGCGTAGAGCCAGCACGCGCTGCCGTGCCCCTGCTCGACCGACACGGTGGGCGGCGCCGTGGTGCGGCAGACGTCCATCACGTGCGGGCAGCGGGGGTGGAACCGGCAGCCGGCCGGCGGTCGCACCAGGCTCGGCGGGGCACCCCGGCCGGCCAGCGACGGCGGTTCCACCCGGTCCGGGTCGGGCGCGGCGCGCAGCAGCAGCTGGGTGTAGGGGTGCGACGGGTGGTCGGTGACGCGTGCCGACGGTCCGGACTCGATCATCTGGCCCGCGTACATCACCACGATCGTGTCGGCGAGGTAGCGGGCGGACGCGATGTCGTGCGTGACGTAGAGGATCGCCAGGCCTTCGGTGTCCCGCAGGTCGGCCAGCAGGTTGAGGATGCCCAGCCGGATCGACACGTCGAGCATGGACACCGGTTCGTCGGCGATCAGCACCTCGGGCCGCACCGCCAGGGCCCGGGCGATGGCCACGCGCTGCCGCTGGCCGCCGGACAGTTCGTGCGGGTACTTGTCGATGAACCGCTCGGCGGGCGTCAGGGCCACCCGGGTGAGCAGGTCGCCGATGGCGTCGTCACCGCTGGGCATGCCGTGGATGCGCAGCGGCCGCTGCAGGTGGTAGCGCACGCTGTGCACCGGGTTCAGCGAGGAGAACGGGTCCTGGAGCACGAGCTGGACCTGCCGGCTGTACGCGCGGCCGTGCGGGATCGGGCCGCCGCGCAGCAGCACCTCGCCGCCGGTCGGCACGATCAGCCGGGCGAGCATCCTGGCCAGCGTCGACTTCCCGGAACCGCTTTCTCCGACGACCGCCGTGACCGTGCCCTTGGCCAGCCGCAGCGACACGTCCTCGACGGCCCGCACCGAGACGCGCCGCAACGACAGCGGCCGCTCCCGGATCGGGAAGTGTTTGGTGAGACCCTTG
>DASZXM010000471.1:0-10916 GCA_035546415.1 Pseudonocardiaceae bacterium | reverse complement strand
CAACACCTGGTCGTCCACGTTGAACGACGTGCCCCACGCCAGGTGCGGGCCACCGTGCACCCGAACCACCAACGGCCCCGGACCGGCACCGTCCGCGCGCAGCAACAACCCGTGCAGGTCCCCGACGGCGACCGTCTCCGGTCCGACGGCCTCGACCGAGTTGAGCCGGGACACCTGCTTCACGTCCCCGTCCAACGACACCGCGAACAACTCCACCGGCGCCGTGGGCGACTCGACACACACCGCCACCCGACCCTGGTGAGCGGCCGAGAAGTCGGTGACCGTACAACCCTCCGGCGTCAACCGCCGGGCGGTGCCACCGTCCACCGAACCCGTGAACAGACCCACGTCGTGCCCCACGGTCGCCAGGAACACCACGTCGTCCGTGCCGGCCACCGACCGCACCACCGCCGGTTTTCCCGCCGGCCGTGAGTCGCCCAGGACGGCGCGTTCGCACTCCAGGTCGGCGAACAACGGCCGCGGCCCGTCCCCGTCCACCACCCACAGGTGTGCGGGCGCCGCACTGTGCCCGGCGACCGCGCTGGAGGACACCACGACCGTCCCGGACAGTGATGTCAGCACCAAGCCGACGACCTGGCCCGGGCACGCCCACAGCAACTCGTCCCCGTCGAACGTCCACCGCCGCACCTGCACCGGCGCGGTCGGCACGTCCGAATGCCGCTCCACCATCGCGTACACGACCGCGCCGCCACCCACCGCCAGCGACGTGACGCGGCCGTCCAACTCCCGCAACAGCCGCGGTTCGTCGCCGAGCAGCCACAGTTCGTGCGTCGGCTCGACGAAACTCGGCCCGCCGTCGTGCTTGAACCGCAACCAGTCCACCACGATCGGCTCACCGGCCGGTGCCGCCCGCTCGACCACCGCGACGACCCGCTCGTCGTCGATCCACCCCGCGCCGACGACCTTCCCGCCGGCCACCGGCCCGTCCGCCGAGTCGTCCACAGTGAACAGTTCGCCACTCGGCGAGAACGCCGGATGCGAGCGTTCACCCAGCGCTTCCGGTTCGCCGTCGAACGGGAACGACCACAACTCCGTCCGCTTCGTCAGCTCCTCGGGATCGACGCTCTGCACGACCGCGACCGCCCGCGACCCGTCCGGTGCCAGCCTCGGCGATCCGACGAGCCGCAACGACGCCAGATCCCGTGGCGACACAGTCATTCCCGACCCTCCTCGAACGCGGCGCGCGCGTCGGCGACCAGCGACGGCCGGGTGATCAGCGCTGTCACCACCGACGCCAGCATCGTCGCACCGTCCAGCACCGCCTGATCACCGCCGGCGCCCGCGGCGGCGGCCGCGAACTCCCGGGTGTGGATGGCCAGGCCCGGGTCGACCCGGATGTACGGGTGGATCGCGGGCACGACCTGGCTCACGTTGCCCATGTCCGTCGACCCGGCGGGCCCGGACGTGCCGGCCACCGGGTCGATCGGCCGGCCGAGCGCCTCGAACGCCTCCACCGCCAGCGACGCCAGCACCGGGTTGGTCCGCACCGGCTCGTACGCGATCGCGACCTCGTCCAGCGAGCCGGTCGTGCCGGTCGCCAGCGCCGCCCCTGCGACGCAGTCCCGCACCGCCTCGTACAGCCTGCCGCGCAGGTACTCGGCGTCGGTGGACCGGATGAACAGTGACACGCGGGCGTGTTCCGGGATGACGTTGATCGAGTCGCCGCCGTCCACGACGTTGGCGTGCACCCGTGACCCGTCCCGCAACTGCTGGCGCAGCAGCCCGATCGCCACCAGCAGCAGGGTCGCCGCGTCCAGCGCGTTGCGGCCCAGTTCCGGCGCCGCCGCCGCGTGTGACGCGCGCCCGGTGAACGTCGCCTCCAGCGACACGCGGCCCAGGTTCGTCCGGCTCACCGCGTCGAACCCGGCCGGGTGCACCATGACCGCCGCGTCGACGTCGGCCAGCTGCCCGGCCTCGACGAGCGTCACCTTCCCGCCGCCGCCCTCCTCGCCGGGGCTGCCCAGCACGACGATCCGGCCGTTGCCGCCGTGCTCGTCCAGCCACCCGGCCGCGGCCACCGCCGCTCCGGCACCGGCGGCCGCGATGATGTTGTGGCCGCACGCGTGGCCGATCCCGGGCAGTGCGTCGTACTCGCAGAACACCGCGATCGTCGGCCCGCCGCTGCCGAACGCCCGCCATGCCCGGAACGCCGTGGGCAGGCCGCCGACGCCGGAGTTCACCGAGAAGCCGTGCCCGGTGAGGAAGTCGATCAGTTTCGCCGACGCCGCGTACTCGGTGAACCGCACCTCCGGGTCGGCGTGGATCCGGTGGCTCAGGTCGAGCAGTTCACCGGACAACTTCGTGACGTGGGTGCGCAGCTCGGCCGTTGTCACGCCGCCACCTGCGCGGTTTCCGCGTAGTGGCAGGCGGCTTCGTGGCCGGCGTCGCCGATGGCACGCAGCACGGGGGACTCCTCTCGGCAGCGGTCGGTGGCCAGCGGGCAGCGGGACGAGAACACGCAGCCCGACGGCCGGTCCAGGGGGCTGGGCAGCTCGCCCATCGTCACCACGGGTCTGGCCCTGTCCCGGTCGGCGACCCGGGGCCGTGGCACGGACGCCAGCAGCAGCTGGGTATACGGGTGGCGCGGCTGCCGGAACAGGCCCTCCGTCGGGCCGCGCTCCACGACCCGGCCCAGGTACATGACGGCCGTCTCGTGCGCCAGGTAGCGCACCAGCGCGAGGTCGTGGCTGATGAACAGGTACGCCAGCCCGAGGTCCTGTTGCAGGCGTCGCAACAGGTTCACCACCTGCGCCTGCACCGACACGTCCAGTGCGGACACCGGTTCGTCGCACACCACGAACTTCGGGTCCAGTGCGATGGCACGCGCGATCGCGATCCGCTGCCGCTGCCCGCCGGACAGCTCGTGCGGATAGCGGTCGGCGTAGTCGGGGGACAGGTTCACCAGGTCCAGCAGTTCGGGCACGGACCGGCCGGGCGGCGGGTCGATACCGTGCACCCTGGCCGGTTCGGACAGGATCGTGCGCACCCGCATCCGGCCGTTCAGCGAGTCGTACGGGTCCTGGAAGATCGGCTGCATGTCCCGCCGCAACCGGCGCAGCTCCTTGGCGGACAGCGTGTTCAGGTCGTGCCCGTCGACGACCACCTGCCCGGCCGTGGGCCGTTCCAGGGCCAGCAGGAGCCGGCCGGTGGTCGACTTGCCGCAGCCCGACTCGCCGACGACGGCGAGAATCCGGCCGGCGTCGATGGCCAGGTCGACGTCGTCGACGGCGGTCAGCGTGCCGCGGCCGCGAACCGTGTACTGCTTGGTCAGCCCGGTGGCCCGGACCAGCGGTCGGTCGTCAGCCGGTCGGTCGTCAGCCACGGTGTGCTCCCGTCGGGTGCCAGCAGGCGACGAGCGCGTCGTCACCGGTGAGGGGCGGCATCTCGGTGCACCGGTCGGTGCGCCGGGGGCAGCGGTCCTGGAACGGGCAGCCGGTGCCGCGTTGCCCCAGCGGCGGCACGCGGCCCGGGATCGTGGGCAGCTCGCCCGCCGTGGGCCGGTCCGGGTCGGGCACCGACGCCAGCAGCGCCGCCGTGTACGGGTGTTGCGGGCGTTCCAGGATGTCGGCGACCGGTCCGCTCTCCACGGCCGCGCCCGCGTACATGACGACGACCCGGTCGGCGATCTCGGCGACGACGCCCATGTCGTGCGTGATGAACAGGACGACGGCCGAGCGCGTCGACTCCCGCAGCAGTGCCAACACCTGCGCCTGCACGGTGACGTCCAACGCCGTGGTCGGCTCGTCGGCGATCACCAGGTCGGGCGCGCCGGCCAGTGCGATCGCCACCATGACCCGCTGCCGCGTGCCACCGGACAGCTGGTGCGGCAGGCTCTTCGCGCGGGTCGCCGGGTCGGGCACGCCGACGGCGTCCAGCAGTTCGACGGCGCGCCGCCTGCGGGCCGTGCGGTCGGCGGTGCGGTGGATCGCCAGCACCTCGGCGATCTGCGCGCCCACCGGCATCAGCGGGTTCAACGCGGTCGCGGCGTCCTGGAAGATCATGCTGACCTGCCGGCCGCGGATGCGCCGCAGCTGCCGTTCCGACCGGCCGATCAACTGGGTGCCGTCCAGCGTCGCCGACCCGGTGGTCCGGGCGCCGCCGGGCAGCAGCCCGGTCAGCGCCAGCGCGCTCAGCGTCTTGCCGCAGCCGGACTCGCCGACCAGCGCGACGATCTCGCCGCGCCGGGCGGTGAGGCTCAGCCCGGTGACGGCGTCCTTGCCCGGGCCGAAGGACACCTTCAGGTCCCGCACGTCCAGCAGTGCCGTCATTCCGACACCTGCTCGTGGTGCGCTGCGAGGTCGCCGACCGTGCCGACCCACAGGTCGTCCCGGTTGCGGGCCCACGCCAGCAGGTCGGCCAGCCGGGCGATCCGCGCCGGCCGGCCGGACAGCCACGGGTGCATGGTGAGGTTCACCAGACTGCCGCTGCGCAGCGCCCCGGTGATCTCCTCCGTCCACGCCGAGCCCAGCTGACCGGCGGGTGTCGGCGGTCGCGTGTCGCCCGCCGTGTACCGGTAGTAGACGGCGTCGTCGGTGGCCCAGTCGACGGGCACCTCGACGAGGCCCTCGATCCGGTACGGCCGGTCGTCGCCCATCAGCGAACTGTCGTACGTGACACCGAGGCCGGCCAGGACGTCGAACGCCCCGGTGGTCAGGGCGAAGCTCGGCGACCGGTAGCCGACCGGTGTCCGTCCCGCGATGTCGCCGAGCAGGTCACGGGCACGGATCAGGGTGTCGGTCAGCTCCTCGGTGGACAGTTGGCCGGGTGGCTCGTGGCACCACCCGTGCAGCGCCAGTTCGTGCCCGGCCGCGTGGACGGCCGCCACGGCGGGGCGGTACTCCGACGCGATCCAGCCCGGCACGAAGAACGTCGCCCGGATCTCCAGCTGCGCCAGCATTTCCAGCACGTGGTACACGCCGCGACGCGGCCCGAACCGCCGCTGTTCCAGCTCGCCGATGTCGACCGGCATGTCGTTGCGGCGCCGCCACAGGAACGGTGACTCGCCGTCGAAGTCGAACGTCACGCACAGCGCCGCCCGCTTGCCGTCCGGCCACGGATAGGGCGTCATTTCGCACCTCCGCTGAAGTCACCCGCGGTCCGGCCGCCGTCGACGCTGATCGTGGTGCCGGTGACGAACGACGCGTCCCGCGAGCACAGCCACAGCACGGCCGCGGGCGCGTCGCCCGGTCCGGACGTCCGGCCCAGCGGGATGCGGCCCAGCATCGACCGGACGTGGCTGTCGGGCAGTTCGCTCACCGCGCTGCCCGGCGCGAAACCCGGCTGCACGGCGTTGACCCGGATGCCGTGCGGGGCGACCTCCAGGGCCAGGCTCCTGGTCAGCGTCTCGACGGCTGCCTTGCTGGCCGCGTACACCGAACCGGTCGCTCCCGGCCGCACGGCCGCGCCGGAGCTGATGTTCACGATCCGGCCCGCGATGCCGGCCTCGACCATCGCGGCGACCGCCTGCCGGGACAGTTCGTACGTCGCCGTCACGTTGACGTCCAGGATGCGGCGCACGTCCTCCGGTGTGGTGTCGGCCAGCGGTGTGCGCGGGTAGACGCCCGCGTTGTTCACCAGCACGTCCGGCGCTGCCGACCGGATCGCCGAGCCCAGCACGGCAAGGCCGTCGCCGGTCAGGTCGGCGGCGACGTACCGGGCACCCAGCCGGTCGGCCAGCGCGGCGAGTTCGTCGGACCGGTTGTCCGACAGCAACAGGTCCGCGCCCGCGGCGGCGAACGCCTCCGCCAGCCAGGTGCCGAAGATGCCCGCCGCACCGGTGATCACCACGCGCGCGCCGGTGTACTCGGCCGAGTAGTCAAGCATGTTGCCGCTCCGTCCTGGTCCTGCTCGTCCTGCGCGTCGGGTCCAGCCGGTCGCGGACGGCGTCGCCGAGCAGGTTCACCGCCAGCACCAGCCCGAACAGCGCCAACCCGGGGAACGTCGCCAGCCACCACGCGGACGCCACGTACTGCTGCCCGTCGGACAGCATCGAGCCCCACGACGCGGTCGGCGGCTGCACGCCCAGCCCGATGAACGACAACGACGCCTCGAAGATCACCATCAGCCCGAGTTCCAGTGTCGCCACGACCACGGCCAGCGGCAGCACCTCGGGCAGCACGTGCCGCAGCACGATCCACGGCCCGGTCGCACCCACGGCGACCGCGCCGCGCACGAAGCCGCGTTCCTTCGTCTCCAGCACCCCGGCGTAGGCGATGCGCGTGTACCGGGGCCAGCGCACCAGCGCCAGGCAGATCACCACGTTGACCAGGCTCGGCCCCAGTACGGCGACCACCAGGATGGCCAGCAGGAAGAACGGCACGGACAGCGCGATGTCCGCGACCCGCATGATCACCGCGCCCAGCCAGCCGCGCCGCCAACCCGCGATCACGCCCAGTGCGACACCGACGGTGCCGGACACCAGCACGGTCGCCACGGCCACCGCCAGCGACACCCGGCTGCCGTAGAGGACACGGCTGAGCACGTCCCGGCCCAGCCCGTCGGTGCCCAGCAGGAACCCGTGCTGGCCGGGGCCGGACAGACGGACCGCCAGGTCGGTGTGGTTGGGGTCGTGCGGTGCGATCAGCGGCGCGGCGAGCGCGACGAGGACGTACAGCGCGACCACGATCAGCGGGATGAGCCCCCTGCGCTTCACGACCTACCACCGCCGAGCGTGGCGATCCGCGGGTCGATGACGCTGTAGAGGATGTCGGTCACCAGGTTGATCACGATGTACACGGTCGACGCGAGCAGCACGATCGCCTGCACGACGGGGAAGTCCCTGCCGTCGACGGACTGCACGGTCAACTGCCCGACACCGGGCCACGCGAAGATCATCTCGGTGACCACGGAACCGCCGAGCAGGTTGGCCGTCTCCAGCGCCAGCACGGTCAGGATCGGGATCGAGACGTTGCGCAGCAGGTGCCGGGACACCAGCCGCCACGTGCCGGCGCCCTTGGACCGGGCCGTCCGCACGTAGTCCCGGGACAGCTGCTCCAACACGGCACCGCGGGTGACGCGGGCGACGGTCGCGGCGGACAGCGACGCGAGCGTGATCGCGGGCAGGATGATCGACGCCGGCCCGTCGTACCCGGTGGAGGGCAGCAGGTGGAACGTCACGGAGAAGACCAGGATCAGCAGGATGCCGGTCCAGAACGCGGGCATCGCCTGCCCGGCCAGGATGATCGGCATCAGAACCCGTTCCCCCCACCCGCCCCGGGACAGCGCGGTGATCATGCCGGCGCCCACGCCCAGGATCGCCGACAGCAGCAGCGCCACGAGCGCCAGTTGCGCGGTGAACGGGAGCCGCTGCCCGATCAGCACCAGCGCCGACTCGTGCTGCACGTACGAGTAGCCGACGTCGCCGTGCAGCAGCCCGGTGAGGAAGTTCCCGTACTGCCGCCACAGCGGGATGTCCAGACCGAGCGTGTGCCGCAGTTGGTCGATGTCCGCCTCGGTGGCGCCCTGCGGTGCCAGCAGGCGGGCCGGGTCGCCGGACAGCCGCAGCGCGAAGAACACGGCGGTGGCCACGCCCCACAGCGCGATCACCGCCTGGCCGAGCCGGATGCCCAGGTACCGCAAGACCTGTACGGGGCCGGCCCCGGCCGCGGGTCGCCGCGGCCGGGGCACTGTCAGAGCGGCCATCAGGACAGCTTCATGTCCGCGACGAAGAAGCTCTGCTGCGCGTCCGGCTTCCACTGCACGTGCGTCGACGCGCCGTAGATCGCCACGATCTGGAACAGCCCGATGCCCGGCAGATCGGAGTTGAGCAGACCGTACGCCTGGGCGTACAGGCTGGTGCGGGTGTTCGGGTCCAGCGTCTGCCGGGCCTTGTCCACCAGCTGGTCGAACCGCGGGTTGCTGTAGGAGCTCCAGATCGTGCCGCTGCGGAACAGCGGGTACGCCACACCGTCGGCGTCCAGACAGGAGCACGACCACTGGCCGAACCGGATCGAACCCCAGTTGTGCGTCGGGCTCTGCACCTTCTTCAGGTACGTGGCCTGGTCGGTGTTCTGGATGTCGACCTTCAGCCCGATGTCGGAGATGTTGGCCTGGATGGCCTGCACGATGTTCGGGTCGTACGTCGGCGAGGTCGCCATGATGACGGTCTTGCCGGTGGCACCTGCCTGCGCGAGCAGCGTCTTGGCCTTGGCCGGGTCGTACGTGTAGTTCGGCAGGTTGGTCGGGTAGCCCTCGGACAGCGGCGTGAGCACGCTGTTCACCCGGCGGGCGTAGCCGTTCTCCAGGTTGTTGATCAGCGAGGTGTAGTCGATGCCCATGCTGATCGCCTTGCGGACCGTGGGGTTGTTCGTCACGCCGCCGTCGATCGTGTTGAACGCCAGGTAGGACACGCGTTCGGTGGGCGTGGACAGGATCTTCAGCTTCGAGTTGCCCTTGAGCTGCGTGGTGCTGTCCGGGGTGAGTGCGTCGGCCAGGTCGGCCTTGCCCGACTGCAGGTCGGCGACGCGGCTGGCGACGTCGGGCACGGCCCGGAACGTCACGTTGCTGATGGCGGGCTTCGGGCCCCACCAGCTGTCGTTGCGCTTCAGCACGACCTGGGAGCCGGGGATGGACGAGACGAACTGATACGGCCCGGAACCGACCGGCTTCAGGTTGAACGCGGCGTTGCCGACCTTCTGCACGTACGCCTTGGGCACCACCGACAGCGTCGTCAGGTACGACAGCAGCGTCGGCGACGGGAACTTCGTCTTGATCACCAGGTCCTGGCCGGTGCCGGTGGCCGAGGCGATCGCGGAGAAGTTCGCGTTCTGCTGGCTGGCGAACGCCGGGTCCAGGATCCGCTGGATGCTGAAAGCGGCGTCGGCGGCGGTCAGCGGTGAGCCGTCGGTGAACTTCACGCCGCTGCGGATGGTGAAGTCCCACGTGGTCGGGTTGGTCTGCTGCCACTTCGTGGCCAGCCACGGGATGATCTTCTCGGTCGCCGGGTCGCGGTGCAGCAGCTGGTCGAAGATGTTGCGGTACACCGAGTAGGAGTCGGTGTCGTACTGCTGTCCGGGGTCCAGGCTGGCCGGGTAGCTACCCAGGTCCACGGTGAGTGTGCTGTCCGTCGCCGACGGCGACGTGTTCGACGTGGACAGTCCACATGCGGCGAGTGTGGTCGCGGCGACCAGCAGTGCGGCGGTGATGGCGGTGTGCTTACGCAGGAGCATGATGTGTCTCCTCGCTTCGTCGGCCCACGTCGGTCTCAGTGCTCGGGGCCGGGCGGGATGGCGGCGTCGACGGCCAGCGTGGGCACGTCGACGTCGACGGTCTCCGGGTACTTCAGGCCGGTGCCGGTGTTCAGCACGACGACCTCGTCGTCACCGGACAGCCAGTTGGACTCGCGCAGCTGCCGCGCGGCGGCGAGGCAGGCGGCGCCTTCCGGACAGATGAACAGACCTTCCTCGCCGGCCATCGTTTTCTGTTCGGCGAGCAGTTGGTCGTCGGTGACGGCGATCGCCGTGCCGCCTGTTGAGCGCACGGCGTCCAGGACGAGAAAGTCACCCAGGGCTTTGGGCACGGTGATGCCGAAGGCGATCGTGTGGGCGTTCGGGAAGGGTTCGCTGACGTCCGCGCCGGTCTCGAAGGCACGCACGATCGGCGCGCATCCGGTCGCCTGCACGGCCACCAGCCGGGGCATCTTGTCGCCCGTGACCCAACCCAGCTCCCGCATCTCGTTGATGGCCTTGTGAATGCCGATCAACCCGACGCCGCCACCCGCCGGGTACAGGATGACGTCGGGCAACCGCCAGCCGAGCTGCTCGGCGATCTCGTAGCCCATGGTCTTCTTGCCTTCGAGCCGGTAGGGCTCCTTCAGCGTCGAGACCTCCTGGTAACCGCCGCGTTGCTGCACGGCGGCGTTGATCAGCTTCCCGGCGTCGCCGATCAGACCGTCCACAAGATACAGTTCGGCGCCCGCGACCGCGCACTCGGCCCGGGTGATCGACGGTGCGTCCACGGGCATCGCGATGAGGCTGCGCATCCCGGCCCGGGCGGCGTACACGGCCCAGGCGGCGCCCGCGTTCCCGTTGGTCGGCATGGCGACACCCTTGACACCCAGTTCGGCCGCGCGCGACACGCCGACGGCGGCGCCGCGGGCCTTGAACGTCCCGGTCGGGATGACGCCCTCGTCCTTCATCAGGAGTTTCGGCAGGCCGATGGTGGTGCCGTAGGTGGGCAGGGGGAGCAGCGGCGTCATGCCCTCACCCATGGACACGATGTTCGCGGGGTCGCGGACGGGCAGCACCTCGTGGTAGCGCCACAGGTCGGGCGCGCGACCGGCGATGTCGGCGGGCGTGACGGTGGCGGCGACCCGCGCGAGGTCGTATCGGGCCAGGAGCGGCACGCCCGCGTCGCTCACCCCTTGGACGACGTCGGCCTCGTAACGCTCACCCGTGCGCGAACATTCCAGGTGGCTGAGGGCCGAGAACGTCATGGCAGCTCCTTGCGGTGATCGGGTCACGGTCGACGGGTGATGAGATTTTGGATCTAAAATTTCGGACCGTCAACCCTCCGGCCATAGTTTCGTAGGACGCCGACCATGGCCAGTCATCTCACATGGTGACGACCCGGTTGCGGCGGTTACCGAGAGGTTGCCCGGACATGCGAACGGCGGTCACCGCCCGTGGGTGACCGCCGCTCGATCATGACCGTCGGTCAGCGGCGCAGGCTGCCGTCCTGGATGGCGCTGACGAGTGCCGCCACGTCGCCGCGCAGCGCCTCGCTGTCGGCGTTCTTGCTGTCGCGAATCAGCCCATGGCTGCGATGCACCTCAACGCAGTCCGATGACGCCTGGCTGCGGGTCGACTTCTTCCAGTCGGTGTCGTTCCCCATCAAGCTCTCTCCAGTTCGTCGAGTCTGGTGGTGAGGATTGCCATGGACTGAGTCCCGTCACAAGA